>DASQXY010000270.1:0-9072 GCA_035639455.1 Chthoniobacterales bacterium
TCCGCGGTCTCCTCTTCACCGTCGTTTCGCGGTCGTGGCGAGCGCCTTCAGCAGTGTGTAGACGATCTCACGCCTTGGCGTTTCCGCCCCAGCCGCACGCGCGAGCCGCAGCGGTTCGCCCCAGATCGCCTCGACCTCCAACTCTCGCCCCGCTTCCCAGTCGAGCAATTTTGAGGGCGTGTAACGAGCGCGACCGACACACCGCTCGATAATTTGCTGCGACAGATGTGCCGGACTGAAGCATTTGTCGCCGGTTGTTCGAGCCTCTTCGCTGCTTGGCAGATTACAGAAAAATCGAACGATGTGACTGCGAATGTTTTCGTTCGTTCCTGCAGGTCCCGAATGTCGTCGAGTCGAGGCATGTGAATCGCTAATTCACTAACTCGCTGAATCGCTAATTACTCTACGTCGGCGGTCGTTGCTCAGCCTGAAAGTTCCGCGTGATCAGCCGGGCGCCTTTGTTGAACGTGAAGTAGGCCCACGCCCATTGCAGGAGCACCGCGACTCGGTTGCGGAAGCCGACGAGGAAAATGATGTGGACAAACAACCACGCGATCCAAGCTGGAAGGCCGCTCAGGTGCATGACCCTCAGGTCGGCAACCGCTTTGTTGCGGCCAATTGTCGCCATGCTGCCTTTGTCCCAGTACCGAAAACGCTGCGGTTTTTTACCGCGCACCATCGCGAGAATGTTACGCGCGGCGTGTCGCCCCTGTTGCATTGCGACGGGTGAAACGCCGGGCAGCGGCTTGCCCGTTTGATGGGAAAAGTTCGCGAGATCACCGATCACTTGGATCTCGGGATGGCCGGAAATCGTCAGGTCATCATTAACAATGACGCGCCCCACCCGATCGATCGGGGCGCCGAGGCTGTGACCCACGTACGAGGCGTTATTGCCGGCCGCCCAGATCTTCACCCGACAGGGAATGAACTCCTCGCCGACGTTAAGTCCGGCTTCGGTCAAATTGGTCGCATGCACGCCGGTGCGCACCTCGACGCCGAGATCGGCAAGTTGTTTCGTCGCGCTGATCTGGAGGTCTTCGGGATACGCGGCGAGCACACGCGCCTCGCCTTCGATGAGAACGACACGCGCATCCGCCGGGTTAATGTGACGAAAATCTCGGGCCAACGTGTAGCGCGCGATCTCGGCAATTGCGCCGGCCATTTCGACTCCGGTTGGCCCACCACCGACAATCACGAACGTCATCGCCGCGCGTCGCGCTGCTTCGTCCGTGATTTTCTCCGCGTGCTCGAATGCCATCAAAATTCGCCGGCGAATTTCGACGGCATCCTCAAGACTTTTCAGACCGGGCGCGAGGTTCTCCCATTCCGGATGCCCGAAGTACGAATGGCGCGCGCCGGTCGCGACAATCAAATAGTCATAATCAATTTCACCGTCGACCAGTTGGACTTCGCGCTGTTCGACATTCACCGACCGCACCTCAGCGAGGATCACCTCCATGTTCCTGCATTTCCGCAACACAGCGCGAATCGGAGCGGCGATATCGGCGGGCGATAGCGCGGCCGTCGCGACCTGATAGAGCAACGGCTGAAACAAATGGTAGTTGGTGCGATCCACCACCGTGACGCGCACCTCTTCACATGCGAGTTTTTTGGCCGCTTCCAAGCCGCCAAAGCCGCCGCCGAGGATGACAACGCGAGGCTTGGCCTTTCGCGGCTGATCCATGCCCCAAGATTTCAGAAAACGTCCAACGCTTAAAGCCGAACGTTCAACCCGCAATAAAGGGAGTTGTCAGGTCAGAAAGTCGCCCTATCTTTTGCGCCCCAATGCCCAAGCCAATCGCACGTAGCAAGACGCGCAAATCGGTCGCCAAGCGATTCAAGATCACCGCGCGCGGCAAAATCTTGCGCGCGCAGTCATCGCGTCGCCATCTACTTTCGGCCAAGAACGCCAAGCGGAAACGGCAATTGAGCAAAGCGGCGCACGTGGACAAGACCGACGAAGCTCGGATTAAAGCAAACTTGCCGTTTCGGTGATCCGTTAATGGCGTTTGCGAGCGCCGTGTTGCGGCAGGCGTCGATCGTCGTTAAAACCATTCAGTAACGGAAAGCGGGCTTGGGTAGTGGCTCCGCGGATTCTTCCGTTTCGGTGCCGCTGCGCGTGCTTGTGGTAGTGCTGGTGGTTGTTATGGTTGTTTTCCCCAGCCGTTGCCGCGCGTACTCATAGGACGTGGGGCTCGGTTCTGGGCTATAAAGATCGCGCCGATTGGACAGAGTCGTGCACGAGCAGTGCAGAACGAGCAGCAATAGCACCGGTAGCCATTTCACACGGCGATGCATACAGAAGCTATCTATTGTGTCAACGCGGTGGCAAGTAAACGAGAAGCTCGAATGACGAATGACGACGGGAGCACGAAGCACGTAGCGAACTCGGTCCTGATTGTTTTAGTTCGTGATTTAATTCGTGATTTGGATCCGTCAGTCGTCATTTGCCGGATGCCGATCTTGCGCGAATGGTTCTGCTCCGTCAGGAGCTGTGGATTGAGGACGGACAAACCCCGCCAGGGCAGGAATGCAGCAACGGTAGTCTGATTCTCTTTGCCGTGGTTTCCTGGCGGACTTCTTTTGTACGCTGATGAAAGTGCTGACCGTCAAAACCGTCCGCTTTGCGCAAGTAGTGGAAAAAGCCGGTGCACCGGAAGTTTACACGGTGTGGCAAAGGCCGGAGCAAAATCGACATTTGCAATCGCTGATCAAACACCATCGAATTATGACGATTCAGAAGAGCGGCGCGGGTACGGAGTTCGGCCTTATCGGGTTCAAGGAAGGTAAAGGAGCAACTTATCTGGAGTTTCCAAAGTCGCTGAAGCGCTTTGAAAACAAGCGTATAGTCGGAATCAAGTGGGACCTGGTGAAGTCAAGCTGACAAACGAAGAGCGCGTACGCTATTCGCGGCACCTGAGCATGCCGGAAGTAGGCGCCGAAGGTCAGGCGCGTTTGAAAGGCGCGCGCGTGCTGTGTATCGGCGCGGGGGGACTCGGCTCGCCAGCGGCGCTTTATCTGGCCGCTGCCGGCGTGGGCAAAATCGGCCTCATCGACTTCGACGACGTCGATCTCAGTAACCTACAACGCCAGATCCTACACGGCACGAAAGATGTTGGCCGGCACAAATTGGAATCGGCGCGGGATCGCTTGCACGATCTGAACCCAAACGTCCAGGTCGAGTTGCACAACTGCCGTTTTCGCAGCGATAACGCCCTCGATCTCGTGGCGCAGTACGACGTGGTTGTCGATGGCTGCGACAATTTTCCGACGCGCTACTTGTCGAATGATGTCTGCGTTTGGGCGCGCAAGCCGAATGTTTACGGATCGGTCTTCCGCTTCGAAGGGCAAAGCACCGTCTTTGCGCCGCACCTCGGCGGTCCTTGTTATCGTTGCTTATTTCCCGAGCCACCTCCGCCGGGAACCGTTCCCAATTGTGCCGAAGCCGGCGTGCTTGGCGTGCTGCCCGGCATCATCGGGCTGATCCAGGCGATCGAGGCGATAAAGATTCTCTTGCAATCAGGCGAATCGCTCGTTGCGCGGTTGCTGCATTTTGATGCGCTCAAAATGAAATTCCGCGAGTTTAACCTGCGGCGCGATCCGCAATGTCCCGTGTGCGGTGAGACTCCGACCATCACTGAACCGATCGATTATGAGCAGTTTTGCGGCATCAGCAGCGATGTGCCGGTAATTTCGGTCCTCGAATTGAAACGGAAACTTGATACGCGTGAGCCAATCCAGTTGCTCGATGTGCGCGAGCCATTTGAAGCTGAGATCGCGCGAATTGATCGGGCGAAATTGATTCCGTTGCGCGACTTGCCGGACCACGTCAATGAGCTCGACCGCGGAGCTTACACCGTGGTGCACTGTCACACTGGCATGCGTAGCGCGAAAGCGGTCCAGCTACTGCGAAACGCCGGATTCCCCAATGTATTCAATCTGAAAGGCGGAATTGACGCGTGGGCCGACGAAATTGACCGCGCGATGCAAAAATACTAGCGCGCGGTTATTTGACCGCGGCGGCAAGCTCGACCGCGCTGGGTATGTCCGACCACTGGCGCAGTAGTTTGCCGCCCCGGCCGAACACGAAAACGCGAAACGCGTTTGGCCCGGCACCTAACTGCTGCGCAATTGTTCCGTCGAAATCGGGCACGACAAAAACGTCGCGGCGCGCATCTTTGTGAATGCCTCTGGCGTCATATCGCCGCTGCAGCTGCGCCGCTTCGATGTCAATGCGACGGCGAATCACCGAGCTTGCGACCGCGCGGGCGAAGGGGCCGTAGCGCCGGCCAAAATTCACCACCGTGATCATCCGATACTCCGGATTACCGAGGCAATAATCTGGCACGCGCGCACCGACGAGCTGCGCCTTGGCGAGGTCCGCGCGTGTTGTTAAAACGACAACGCTGACGTGCCGGTCGTTAGTGGCGAAGGTACGACCATCAAGATCGGCAAACCTGAGGGCGTAAATTTCACCCGTTAGCAGGCTCGCGGCAGCCGCGCTCTGCAAAAGGAAGAAGCCGAACGTGGCGAGAAAAAAGAATCGAGATGCGCGATGCGTCACCGGAAAGCAGGTTTTCTATTGAATGAGTAAGTGATTTGGAGAATTAGCGAGTAAAACTGCGCCGATGAACAAGCTTGAGGCTGCAAAGCGGCTACAAAACCGAACCAAGCATTTTGCAATGAATATTACCAAAACCTTCGCTGGTTTGCCGAAAACCGAGGCAGCACGAGTTATCGGCTGGCAATTCCTGCGTTCGGGCACTGCGGTAGCTGCAAATTTCGCGCGGCGTGCCGTGCCCGGTCGCTGGCAGATTTCATTTCAAAAGTCGCGGTCGTCCTGGAAGAAGCTGATGAGACTCTCTTCCGAAGCGAACTTTTGGTGGAGTCCAATCTCGCTCCGGCCGAATCGCTGGCATCGCTCCGCCGTGACTGCGGTGAACTTGTGAAGATTTTCGCGAGGTCACTAGCGACTGCAAAATCAAATCGCTTACTCGCTGAATCGCTAACTCGCTTAATGAAGCCGCCGAAAATCATCTTGTTGTTCCTGATTTACGCCGGCGTGGTCGGCGGTTGCGATCGGATGATCACCCCGCGCAACGCGCAGCTCGTCAAAGATGCCGACGCGAAATCCGCTGCCGGCGATTTCGCGCGCGCTATCAATCTCTACGAAGCAGCGCTCGATGACAGCCCGCGTTGCGCCGACATCCACTACAAGCTGGCCTTGCTTTACGATGACAAGCTGAACGATCCGCTCAACGCCCTCCACCATTTCAAGCGTTATCTCGCGCTAAGTCCAAACGGCGCACGCGCCAAGGAAGTGAAAAACTTCGTCACGCGCGACGAGATCGCGCTGGCCACGAGTTTATCGGGCGATCTCGTGGTCACGCGCACTGAGGCGGCGCGCTTGCGAAACGAAAATCTTAACCTGCGAAAGCAATTGGAGGAGCGCGCGTCGAAATCGCACATAGCAGCAGACAAGCCCGCTGCGCAAGATCGGCATGGTGATAAGAGCGGCAACACACCGGGCCGGCGCACTTATACGGTGCAGGCTGGCGACACGCTCGCGTCAATTTCACGTAAGTTTTATCACTCCTCGAAGCGCTGGAAAGACATTCTCGACGCAAACAAAAACAGCATCGACAATCCAAAAGAGTTGCGCGTCGGCCAAACCCTGGTCATTCCCTGATTAGAGGTATCTGGCCGTGGCATCGAAATCATGATCAGGAAAATCACGACGATCGCACCCGATGTCGGTTGGCTGCCGATCAGCTTTGCCAATGTCTACTTCATCGGGCGGCCGGGGCGAAAATGGGTGCTGGTCGACGCAGGATTGCCGCGTCGCGCTGCGGAAATTTTCGAAGCGGCCGAAGCGCACTTCGGTGGCGGGTCGCGTCCCGAGGCAATTCTGTTGACGCACGGGCACATGGATCATATCGGCTCCGCTCTGGAATTGGCCGAGATGTGGGACGTGCCCATGTATGCGCACCAATTCGAACTGCCGTATCTCACTGGGAAATCGTTCTACCCGCCAGCCGATCCAACCGTCGGAGGCGCGATCGCGTTCCTCTCCCGGTTCTTCCCCGCGCGTGCCCGCGATTTGGGCCCGCGTCTCCGACAGTTGCCGAACAGCAAAGTTCCGGGTACAAGAGGCTGGCGCTGGATCGCCACCCCGGGGCATTCGCCGGGTCATGTCTCTTTTTTTCGCGCGTCCGACCGCGTCCTGCTCGCCGGAGATGCCTTTGCGACAATGAACATGGATTCGTGGACTGATTTGATGACCGGCCGACAACGCTTGTCGCGGCCACCCTCGCCATTCACGATTGATTGGGAACTTGCGCGATCGTCCATTCAAGAATTGGCGCGTTTGCAGCCAAACGTTGCCGCCTGCGGTCATGGGATTCCGACTTCCGAAGCCGATTTAGCCGAGCGGATACAGCACTTCGCCGAGGAGTTTCAGAGGCCGCGATACGGCCGCTATGTCAGACGAGCCGCCCGCACTGATGAGCGCGGTGTCGTCGATCTTCCGCCAGCGCCATTCGACCCACTACCATTCGCCACAGTCGCTGCGCTCGTCGCTTTCGGCATCGTGTTGGGCATGGGTTACCTCGAAGACCGGCGGCGAAAATAAAGCTTAAGCGGTTTCCGGCGCACGGCGCGCTGGCTCCATTGCAGACGTCGTATTTAATGCCTCGCAGTGCAGTTCGGCCCGACTAACTGTTTTAAGCGGTCGAGTTCGCGAGCCGGTTCACGTCATTTTGTTGTGAAGACTTCGACCGCGTTCCACGATTCTGCAGGGGGTTGGCGCTCGTATTCAAGTGCACGTTCGAGGTACATATTCGCAAGTGTGTCGTCTGGGTAGAACTCGAGAAATCGCGAGAACAGGATTTTGGCGCGCGCGAAATCGCGGGCGCGAAACGCGACGATGCCATCCTCGTAAGTTTGCAGCCAACTAATCAGCTCAGGATCGACATCGTGGTCGCGTGTACCGACGAGAGCGCAAATTTCGGCGGGTTCGACTTTCCCTTTCACCTGGACGCGTGCGACGGTGCGCAGGACAAACTGATCACGAATCAATTCGCACACTGCCGGGCCGAGCAGCACGTCGACGCCGTACGTGCGGGTGAGGCCTTCGAGCCGGGAGGCAAGATTAACTGCGTCGCCAATCACCGTCGGATCCATGCGCTCATGCGAGCCGATGTTACCGATCAATGCCTCGCCATGATTGATGCCGACGCCCATCGCCAGTGGAACAAGTCCCTCGGCCTGCCATTTTTGATTCAGAGCGCGTACTTCGCGGCGCATCTCCAATGCAGCGCAGGCGGCTAGTTTCGCGTCCTCGGCGACGCCACGCGTGCGCACATTTCCCCAAACCGCCATCACGGCATCGCCGATGAATTTGTCGAGTGTGCCATCATGTTTGAAAACGGAGCTTACCATTCGGCTTAGATATTCGTTTAGCTGATTAACGAGCGTCACCGGGTCGGCTTTCTCACTCATCGCGGTAAAGCCAACAATGTCAGAAAAGAGAACCGTCACGGGTTTGCGCGCACCGCGCAGGAGGTTGTAGTAGCTATCCGGGTTATCGAGAATTTCGCGAACGAGATTTTTCGAGACATAACGCTCGAGTGTGCGGCGTGTCCGGATGCGTTCAACGCGCTCGACGACGAAATCAAAACCGAGCGAGAGAAAACCGCTGATCAGGAAAGCGGAGAGAACCGGCACAACCAGCAGGAGCAGGCCGCTTCCATCAAAGGCGAGGCGAGCGGCCGCGAGGTAGGCGGTGCTGACTACGATCAGCAAGCCAATCGAAGCGAGCGGCCGGCGAACAAACGCCACCGAGAGCCAGGCAAAAAAACTAGCCCCGCCGACGAGCGCGTAGCCTAACGAAAGCGGCACATGGCGCAAAAACTCATGATCCAGCGCTGCGGCAATAACATTGAGGTGCAGAACCGCTCCGTACATTGCCGCACCGAACGGCCTGGCGACAAAGTCATGCTGGATCTGGGCCGACGAGCCAATCATGACGATTTTGTTTTCAAACGTTGCGCCATTGGAATAATTTGCCTGCCACATTTTGGGATCGAATACTTCCCAGAGTGGCTGAGGTGGATATGCGCCCGGATCGCTGAAGCGAATCAAATGTGGGCGTAAGTCGCGCGGCACGGCATCGGCGCGGCCAAGCTTTTCCAGCGCGCGCGCCGCCAGCGATTCGTGTGGAAGCTCATCAGGCTGCGGCAAACTACCGGCCAACTGTAAGTCGGTAGCGGTGTAGCGCGCGGAGCGAATTTTCCCATCTATCGCATCCGGAAAGAACACAACATAGCCGACGCGATCGTCTCGCATCTGCGGTGGCGGGATCAAGTCGCTGTTCGGCAGGATCATTTGTGCGGCGCCGCCTTGCTCGCGCACGGCTGAGAAATCGA
Source organism: Chthoniobacterales bacterium (assembly GCA_035639455.1). Classification (GTDB taxonomy): domain Bacteria; phylum Verrucomicrobiota; class Verrucomicrobiia; order Chthoniobacterales; family UBA10450; genus AV17. The sequence continues at coordinate 8,427 of DASQXY010000270.1, forward strand.
TGTTTGCGCCCAGAACGACCTTGTTGCGATAGCGGTCGAGCGCAGCACGGAATGGCCCGTCGCCTTCGTTCGGCGGGCTGAACACGAGATCGAACAACACAAGGCGCGCGCCGGCGGAGAAGAGACGGTCGAGGAGCAGGGCCCAAACTTCCCGCGACCACGGGAAAGCGCGCGCCGCCATCAATTGAAAGGCCCGGTTGTCCTTCAGCTGCGCGTCATCCAAAGGCGAGAATTCATACGTGCTTTGATCGATTGCCAGGAAAACAAAGTCGGAATGCGTCGGCGTCTTGCGACCCTCGCGTTGCAACAAGTCTTCAAACCCCTGTTGCGCTGTCCAGACCGACGCGAGAAACGGGATCGGTATCGCGCGGAGCAGAAGTATCAGCGCGGTGCATACCCCACAGATCGCCGCCAGAACGGCGCGGCGATGCCGTATCACCCAGAGCATTCCGCAATTTTAAGAACAGCAACTATCCCGGCCAACGGAAAATCACACTACTCGTCGGCCGAACCGTTCTCTCTCCGCGCGTACAGCCGTTGCAGAGCCACGATCTGCATGCTGCAGCTGCCACTTGGAGCTGCCGCGGTAATTGGCGGCGGCACTCTTTCCGCCAACACGGAATTGCAACTCTATGCACCGGGCAGC
>DASQXY010000271.1:0-5276 GCA_035639455.1 Chthoniobacterales bacterium
TTCAGAGTAGGATCGCCCGAACAATTGCTGAACAGCTGCAAGCCAGGATTTCAGCGGGTGAACAAGCAGCCATTGCGCGGCCACCCACTACTGATCTGGTAGCAAATGAGCTCTATCAGCGCGCGCTACCGCTCGAATACGCGCTGCCCGCGCATGAAAACTTGCTCGAAGGGATCCGTCTGCTCGATCGAGCTGTCGCACGCGATCCCAATTTCATCCTGGCATACTGCGCGCTGACTCGAATGCACCTCACGCTCTACGGTTACGGCTACGATCACACTCCGGAGCGACGCGAGCTCGCTAACCGGGCACTCCAAAAAGCGGAGCGCATCGAGCCAAATGCCGGCGAAGTTCATCTCGAGAGAGGTGGGTATTGGTTTATCGGTTTTCGCGATTACGACCGAGGCCGGGCCGAACTGGAGCTCGCTCGCCGCACTCTTCCAAACAATCCCAAGATTTACTTTTTGACCGGGTTGATGGATCACCGCCAAGCCCGCTGGACAGAAGCAACCAGGAACTTGGAACGCGCCGTCGAGTTAGACCCGCGCGATATGGAAAACCTGCTCAGCACTGCCTATCACTACGAGGGTCTTCACCGTTACGCTGAGGCAGCTCGAATGTTCGAGCGAGCGCTCGCCGTTTCACCGCACAACTATATTGCCCGTCTTGGCCGTGCCTGGCAGTCCGTTCACGAACGAGCTGATACTCGGCCGCTGCGTACTGAGCTGAACGCAATTCTAGCAGAGGACCCAACTGCAGGACCGAAAATTGCCGACACGCTATTCCTTTGTGCTGTGATTGAGCGCGATCGGGCAGCAACCGAGCGGGCAGTGGCTGCAATTCCGGCTGAGGGAATCCCGCTCGCCTATGAGTTTGTTCGGCCACAGGCGTGGTATGTAGGTTATGCAGCACAGACCTTTGGCGAACTAGAGGCCGCTCGAATCGCTTTTACCTCCGCGCGAGCGAAAGTCGAAAAGACCGTGCGCGAGCAACCCGACTATGCTGAAGCATGGAGCTTGTTGGGTCGCATTGACGCGAGGCTGGGCCGAAAGGAAGAGGCTATTCGCGAGGGCCGCCGCGCCTGCGAACTTCTGCCCTTATCCAAAGATACATGGGACGGTCCGTGGCATATCCGTACTCTGGCCGAGATTTATGCGTGGGTGGGCGAGAAGGATCTGGCACTTGAGCAGCTCTCGAAACTTCCGCAGCCGCACGGACAGATCGTCTATGGTGAGCTTAAGCTCGATCCCGATTGGGACCCGCTCCGGGGCGATCCGCGCTTCGAGAGGTTTGTCGAATCGTTCGCGCCAAAGTTGTAGAGGCGGGTCCGAGCTGCATTGGCGTTTGTTTCGCGGCAACTGTTGGTCTGCCGGTGAGGACACCGGCCGCTACAGGGCAAGTCAATAACGCTCCGTGCGCTCGAGCAATGCCTCCCACCATGATGGATTGTCGATGTACCACTGAATCGTCGCTTCCAGGCCTTCCTCAAATTTGCGACGCGGCTTCCATTTCAGCTCTCGCTGCGCAAAGGACGAGTCGATCGCGTAGCGGCGATCGTGGCCGAGTCGGTCCGGCACAAAGGAGATCAGGCTCTCGGGTTTACCGAGCTTCTTCAAAATGAGTTTCACGACGTTGAGATTCACCATCTCGTTATTGCCACCGAAATTGTAAATCGCGCCCGGTTTGCCTTCGAACAGCGCCGCCACGATTGCGGCGCAATGGTCCTGCACATGGATCCAGTCCCGCACGTTGAGTCCATCGCCGTACACCGGCAGCGGCTCGTCCCGCAACCCTTTGATAATCATCAGTGGGATCAGTTTCTCGGGAAACTGATATGGCCCGTAGTTGTTCGAGCAGCGGGTCACGATGACGTCCTGCCCATACGTCTTGTAATAAGCAAGCGCGACAAGGTCCGCCCCCGATTTACTAGCCGAATATGGCGAGCTCGGGTCGAGCGGTGATTGTTCAGTAAACTTTCCCGTCTCGCCTAACGACCCGTAAACTTCGTCCGTCGAGATCTGGATGAATCGCTGCACGCCGTGGCGGCGCGCGCAATCGAGCAGCACGCCCGTGCCCACGACGTTGGTGTGGATGAAATTTTGCGGCGAGTTGATGCTGCGGTCGACGTGCGATTCAGCGGCGAAATTGATAATGGCGTAGAACTGGTGCTCGGTCATAAGCGCGTCCATCTGGTCGGGATTAGCGATGTCAGCTTTGAAAAACTCGTAACGCTCGCCATGTTCCTCGACCACGCCGTCCAGATTGGCGAGGTTCCCCGCATAAGTGAGCACGTCCACGTTCGTCACCAGCGCCGGTTTGTAATGTTGCAAAATGTAGCGAACGAAATTACTCCCGATGAACCCGCAGCCGCCGGTCACCAAAATGCGCATTGCAGCGCGTATTAGCAGCGGGCATACCGGTGCGCGAGCAGATTTTCCCGAACCCGTTCTGAAGCATCACACAAACTCCACAAAGGTTGCGAAGGATGACTAAGAAATTGCCAAACGCATTCTGGGCGCCGCATTTGGTGCGAACTTCGGCGAAGCGCATCTTAAACGGCATAAGAAGAATGATGGACGGCCAGCTAGACGATGCAGAGCCGGGAGATATTTCTTTCTAATCGTCGTGACCTTTGTGGACGTGGTGCGAGCAACAGTCAAAGCGGAGAGAAAATTCAGCGGCCAAACGGATCTTCCCGCGCGGCGCAGCACGTTTGAGAAGTGGCAAACCGCGTTCGCGGAAGCCGATTGGGTGCCGTGGATGATCCTCGCGCTCGCGGCTGTTTTGCGCTTTTTCCTGCTTGGGATCAAACCGCCGCATTTTGACGAGGGGATCAACGGCTGGTTTGTCGATCAGATTGTCAAAAACGGTTTTTACCGCTACGACCCGACCAACTACCACGGGCCGCTGCATTTCTACGTGCTGCTCGTCTTCGAATGGTTGTTTGGCCGCAACGTCTGGGCACTGCGGTTGCCGGTGGTGCTCGTGAGCATCGGATGCGTGTGGCTGATGCTGAAGTTCCAACCGCTCGTTGGCCGCAACATCAGCCGCTTCGCCGCACTCGCGATGGCAGTCTCACCCGGATCTGTTTTCTACGGTCGGTACTCGATCCATGAGGTGTGGCTCGTTCTTTTCTCGATGTTTTTCATTCTCGGCGTGCTCGGACTGCGCAACTTCGGTAGTGCCGATTATCTATGGTGCACCGGCATCGGAATCGCCGGGATGATCCTGACCAAGGAGACTTACCTCATTCATCTCGGCTGCGCGGCCATTGCGCTGGTCGTGCTTTGGTTCTGGAACGAGTTCCTGGAAATGTGTGAGAGATTTGCCCAGCCACCAAATACAAAGAGGCGTTGGCGCGCTGACCCATGGACAAGCACCATGCGCTGGATCGCGTCGTTCGCTCAGCCGGTCCGCGATGCACGCGCGGTGGCACAAAAGTGGGATCTTGTCGACCTTGCAGTTGTCATAGGAACGTGCGCTGCAGCGATCGTATTTTTTTATTCCGGCACATTCTTTCACTGGAGCGGCCTGAAAGGTCTCTACCAGGCCTACTTTGCCTGGTTTGCCACTGGCCACGAGGGCCACGGCCACGAAAAACCATGGTATTACTGGACTGCTCTGCTCGCGCATTATGAGTACCCCATTCTAGCCGGGTTACTCTTCTGTTTGTTTGCGCAGCGGTTCAACAGCTATGCCTTGCGCTACACGGCCGTTTACGGCGTCGGGACGCTCGCTGCTTACAGCATCGTAAATTACAAGACGCCATGGTGCATCATCAGCATCATGTGGCCGTTTTTTCTAACGTTCGGCGCCATGTTCTCGTTGGCCCCGGTCCGGCTGAAGAAGCTCACTTACCAAGCAGTAGCCGTCGGCCTGTTCGCTCTCTTTCTCTTCGCCATCTACTGGTGGAGACGGAACAATTTTGATTATATCTGGCCGTTTGCGTTGATCGGCGGACTAGCCGTGCTGCTCGTGATTCTTCGCGATCTGCGGTGGACGGGAGCGGGAATGGCCGTGCTACTCGGCGGCTCGTTGATCTCGACTGTGTCAGTAAACTATTTCCGCTGCACCACTGACACGGAACCCTATGTCTACGTGCAGACCTACAATGACATCTTCAGATTTACCAAGCCGCTGTTCGAACTTGTTAGGCAGAGCCCGCTCGCTTACCAATTAACTGGTCACATCATTCGCACCAGCTCCTATCCACTGCCATGGATCTTGGGCGACTTCGCACACGTGGGTTATTACGAAAAGGATAACTTGCCCGAGAAGCTGGACGCTGGGTTTCTGCTTGTGGAGGAGGACCGAATCCCGGAAGTCGAATCGAAACTGCACGACGCGTATTACACCGATACGATTCGGATTCGTGCGTATCAAGAGCCCTCGAAAATCTATTTCAACGCCAGATACTTCAAAGACGTGTTCCCCGGCCGCCACCCTGAGTTTGTCGCTAAGTGAAGAGCAACGCCACGGCAGCCCGGCCATGAAGTGGTTTTGCGCCGGAGTGGCGTTCGTCACCTTCTCGACCGTTTGTGGTTTGCTGCTCGGGATCATCGCCGCCGGCCTGAATCCGCTGATCGCCGGCGCTGCCATTGTGTTCGGTTTTGCGATCGCAGCTCACGTGATTGCGTCCGGCCGCATTGTCGACGATCGACTGCAAGCGGAGAAACAAGCGGCGCCTGCCGACGAGCGCGTCGCGCCCGTCAAATATCGGAACGCGTGGAAATGGGTTTTGGCCGCGTGCTTTGCCATCTTTGCGCTGCGCTCCTTTGGCTGGCTGATCTACATCGATGGCGAAGAGTGGCGGGTCCAATCGCCAAATAACCTCGGCGACCTGGCCCTTCACATCACAATGATACGCAACTTCGCCGACGGCGTCCGGCTGTGGCCGGAGAGTCCAATTTATGTCTTTAGCCATTTGCGCTATCCAGCTGGCGTCGACCTGTTTAACAGTCTCTTTGCCATCTTGCATGTCGATCTTATTCGCGTCCTGATTTGGACTGGCTTACTCGCATCCATCGCCACCTTTTATGCATTCTATCGGTGGGGCGGAACTTTTGCCGTTGCCGGTTTTCTCTTCAACGGCGGCATCATTGGGTTGCAGAAGTTTATCGAGAGCTGGCAGTTCGCCGATTACCAGGGCGACAAAAGCATAGCCTGGAAAAGTATCCCCTTGTCGATGTTCGTGCCGCAGCGCAGTGTGCTCTACGCGATTCCCGTTGGTGTGCTGCTGTTGTGGCATTGGCGAGAAAAATTCTTTCGACGTACTG
>DASQXY010000272.1:0-8267 GCA_035639455.1 Chthoniobacterales bacterium
CGCGCGAGATAGTGCTCGAAGTCACGCGCACCATGAAAAAACCGGACGTCCGCGTCAATATAGAGTGACCGGCCGTTCGTCGGCAGGGTCATGAGTAAGCCGAGCTGTTTCGCCATGACATAGCTCGTGATGTACTGGCGAAACTTTGGCGGCAAATCCGCCGGCAGTCCTTTACTTGATTCGCGAACGGAGACGAGTGGATCGACCTTTTGCAGCAGGCGAATGCTGCGCTCCGTGTGCGAGCCATCAGAGATAATAGTGAACGATTTCGGCCGGCCGACGTAGCGCAGAAACGAGCGGATCGAGCGGATTTGCTCCGGCAGCATCTGCTCGTTGGAATAGGCAAAGACATCAAGGGCAAGCGAGCGGGGGGACTTAACTCTGCGCGGCGCGATCAGCGGGAGTACAGCCTGATAAGTCGCTCGCAGCGTTCCTCCTTTGAGACGGGCGAGATGGTAGCCAAAATTGGGCAACCTCATGCCCGTGCAGATTGCAATATGTGAAACCCCCGATAACTGAGCACCAGATTGAGCAGCAGATTCGGCACCGCAGAGACAAGGTTGAACGTCAATACGCCGGCGACGCTCGTGAAATCGACAAACGGGATGAGAGCGATTTGCGTCACCACCGTGAGCGGGATGTAAAGCCAGGAACCGGCGACCCAAGCGCGTGCGGCATTCAGCGCCCACAGAGTCGCGGTGATCGACGATAGCACCGCGCTCGCGATCATCAGCACTAGCTCGGTCTGGAGGTGGGTGTACTGGCCGCCAAGCACAAAGAGAAACTCGTTCGGAAAAAGATTTGTACCGAGTAAGACCGACAATCCGAATGCGCTGACGCCGCCAACAATTCCCGCATACAACCAGCGTAGCTTTGTCGCGGTTTGGGCGCGCGCAAAGGCCGGTACGAACACGTTCGTGAGCAGATTACTAAGCAGGGCGAAGATCATGGCGAGCCGGCCTAACGCCCCAACTTCGGCTACCGAGCTCGCGCGCCGGCCGAAGACGCTGATGAGAAAAACAGCGATTTGGCCCTGGAGACAAAAGAAAATCGCGTTGCTGCCAAGTCTGCGCACGAACCCCAGCATGGCCTCACGATCTTGGGCGTTTTCCGGCGCATCGGCATCAATGACACCCCTGGCGTAACCGCGGAGCATCGCGAATTGCAGCAAGTAAACTGCGGTTGCGACGGCGATCGCTACACCCGCGTTCAGATAAAGGTACATGAGTACAAGCAGCGCACTCAGGCGGACAATCGCACCGATGAGATCGATCTTCTGGATGCGCGCGATGTCGGAGCGCAGCCGTGGAACCACGCTCAGGACATCATTTGACAATTGCGCGCCGACGCTCGCGGCAACCAAGAGAACGAGGATGACCGTGCTATGCATCGGGGCACCATTTCGGAGCAGCAAAAAGCACAGCACCGGGGAGCTGACAAGGACCACGATTGCGCCGAGATATTTCCGTAACGCGAGTGCAGTGTTGACAAGCTGACCGAAGCGATATCGATCTTGCCAAACGCGGCCGCCGATTGAAATCAGCCCGACGCTGATTCCGATATCGGCCAATACGCTCATCGTGCCTTGCATCGTGTTCGCAATCGTGAAGTAGGCGTACTCGTGCTGCGCCAATGTCCGAACAATGAGAATGCCGCTGGCGAAGCCAATGAGTTGGACCACGGCTTGGACGAGAGCAAAATTGCCGACAATCCGCGCGCGCTCCAAGGCGCGCCGGAGCACCGGACGCGATTCTTCAGCGAGCGTCGACGTGATTGGCTCGAGAAGATTCATCACTGCCCGCGTGTGCGCGCTAATCCTAAAACATGTCGGTCTAACACTGTGCCGCTGGGCCGGCTGAAAGTGCGGATTCGCGAAACAAGAGCGCCGGTTGAGCTTACGAAAACTGAACCGGTTTTACTTCTTCGCGAGCGGGAGCCGGTGCCGCGGCTTCGCCATTGCCGCCGGAAGGTGGTACGCCGTAATATTCGGAGTATTGGTAGTAATAATACTCCGGTAACGAGGTATCGACGAAGTTAAGGATCACACCGGGGACATTGACCTGGCGGCTATAAAGTTGTTCGAGCGCCTTTCTGGTTAGGCGCGCCGAGGTGTAGGAGAGACGAACGACGAAGAGAGTGGCGTCGATCTTCGGCGCAAGACTGGTAGTATCATCGGCGGCGAGAACCGGCGAGCTGTCGATGATGATGTAGTCGTAGTTGATATAAATCTCGCGCAGAATGGTGTCAGTCGATTCGCGCAAAAGATACTCGCTTGGTTGTGCGGCCGTTTTGCCGCGCGGCAACAGGAAGAGATTCGGATAAAGTGTCGGCACAACGACTTCCTTCCAGTTCACTTCCTGCTGCAATACTTCAGAGAAGCCGATTTTCGAAGAGACGCCGAAAGCTTCCCGGAGACCACCGCGGCGGAGGTCAGCATCAATCAGCAGCGTGGAGGCGCCGGAGAGCGCCATCGTGATCGCGAGATTCGCCGCAACGGTCGATTTTCCTTCATTAGGGACCGCGCTCGTGATGAGCAGCGTTTTCGGTCGTGGACCTTCATAGGGCATGAAGAAAATTGACGAGCGAACGTTCCGATATGACTCGGCGAACACGTGCCGCGCATCGTCTGGCTGCAAAAGCGTGACCTCGCCTTTGGTCTTGTCCTTCGGAATTTGCCCGAGCACGTTTTCCGAGAACTGATGTTGGAATTCGCTGAAGGAAGCCATGCGGTCGTCAATACGATCGAGCAGAATCAGAATCGCAATGCCGGCAACCAATCCGCAGCCAAGGCCGATAAGCAGGCTTTTGACTAACCCGGGCCGCACCGACACGGGTGGCGTCGCCATTTCCATAATCGAGACCTGATCACCGGTATCAACAACCTGAGACACATCGACTTCCTTGAGGTTATTCGTTAGGCGATCGTAGAGCGTCTTAAGCCGGTCCACCTTGCCCTTGACGCGATTGAACTGCGCTAGACGCTGGCTCAGGTCGAGCGCCTTGGCTTCCCATTCCTTGATGTTGGCCTGCAGGTTCTGCATTTGTTTGCCGATCGATTCGCGGCGTGTCTTGAGCTTCTCAACAGTGTCGGCGCGGAACAGATCGATCAGCTTTTCCTGTTTCGAGATCTCGTCGTTAAGTTTGATGATCTTCGGATGTTTCGCTCGCAGGTCTTGCGAGAGCGTGTCGCGCTCGGCCTTTAGCATTTGTAATTGCTGCTTGGCCTTCAGGTAATCGGCTTCGGGGCCAACGCCGGCGAAGGGAAGCCCCTGCTCCTCGTTCGGGGCTGGACTGCTTACTGCCTCCGGCCTGATCTGCGCCCGATCGAGATTTTGATCGAGATTGAGAAGATTCAGCAGGTCGTACTCGGTCTTAAGGCTGGCGTATTCGCGATTGAGTTTCACGAGGTAAGCGGCGGCGCTGTTTCCCTCCTCCTGGATGAAGCCGATGTTGTTCTGCTTCTGGAACTCGAGCATCTCGTCTTCGGCCGCGCGCAAGTCTTTCTCCGTTTGCACGAGCTGCTCGGTAATGCCGGAGATCACTGTCTGGCCCTGGCCTTCACGCATGCCTTTCTTGAAGTCGAGATATTTCTGCATCACGGCGTCGAGGTAAGCCTGCGTGTACTGCGGTTCGCGCCCGATTGCCTGCAGATCGAATATCGAAGTGCGCGGTTTTTGCGCGACGTTGATGTCTACCGGAACCGGTTGCAATTCGGGATGGGTCGCGCGGACGAGCGCTTCCGCACTGCGTTTGACCTCCGCGCTTTGCATCAGCTGAATCTGCGTGCCGTAAAAATTGACAGTGTCCTCGCTGTAAACGGCGCTCTGAGCGATGTTCAACTTGCCCGCGAGCATCATCTTACTCGTGGAGAGAAACGACGGCGGCGTCTGATAGATGAGCCACGCCTCGACAAAAATCCCGAGACAGACCGTGAACACGGGAATCCACCAGCGCCTCAGCAATAGCGCTTTATAGCGGTGCAGGCGCGTGATCAGCGCGGTCGACCAGGCAGCCGGAGTGGATTTGTCAGCAATGACAGCTTGCATCTTACATATTGATCAAGCGTTGCGGCACATAAATCTGATCGTCCGGCTCCAGGACCAGGTCTTCTTCGGTGTGGCCTTCCTCAATCACGCGCTTCAGATCGACCGTGTAATCACGCCCGTTTTTGCGCGTCACTTTCACCTTGCGTTTGTTTGCGAAATCGCCAAAGCCGCCGGCGCGGATGACAGCCTTACTGACGGTGAACACTTCGTTTGGCGGAAGCTCCTCCGGTCCCTGTGCCTTCACCGAGCCGTAGATGTAAACTCGGCCGCGCGATTTTTCACTCACGCGATCGACGGCGAGGATGACGGTCGCATGATAATAGTATTCTTTCTCGAGCGCTGCCTTGATGCGGTAGGCGAGCTCCTTGCAAGTTTTTCCCTCAGCCGGCACCAGCCCGATATAGGGCACTTCGAGGTCCCCGCTGTCGTTCACGCGCAGGTGCTGCGACTCGTTATCGCGATCTTGGACCACGCGAAAACTGACATAGTCATTGCGGCCAAGCTTCTTTTTGTCGTCGAGCACATCCATCGAGTTGGTGTGCATGACCGCGCTCGTCGCCGGGGGCGCCGTTTCCGTTTCCGGCGGAAGTGGGGCGATCGTCGGAACTGGAGTGCCGGGGGAATCCTGCGCCCGTCCTGGGGGGTTAACCAAAACGGTTGCAGTAAAGATTAAGACATAGAGACGCAATCGCATTAATGTTCCCGTTTCATTGCCCTAGAAACTGTACGTGCCATCAAGCGAAATGCGGTTCTGGGTGTAATCGCGCAAAGCGACGTCCGAATCTTTGCTCGTGCCCTGGTAGCGCAGACCTAAGGTGACATGCGGCGTGAGCTGGTAGCCGAAGGTGATCGCGCCGCCAAACCGCTGAAAATGCTCATCGATGAAACCGCCTGATTCATCCGCATCCTCAAAAAAGAACTCAGTCGAAAGCAGCGTGCGCCGGATGAGGTTCCAGGTGGTCGTATAACGCACGTAATTTAGGGTGATGTAGTTTGAATTGACGCCGAGTTGGCTCTCGTGGCCAGCGCTCAGGCTGTGCGAAAAAACTGGGTTCAGCCGATGACCGATGAGGATGTTAGCGTAGAAATCGTTCAGGTCCTTTTGGTCCGGCGCCAGTATGCCAAAGAAATTGACCGTACTGCGATCGAAATCGATCCGCTGATAGCCGCCGGCCGCGCGCACTTTCAGGTTATTGGTCAACTGGCTCTCGACGAATCCGCCCACGCTGTAGGTGTCGGAATCGTTCAGGACGTGTTGGTTATAGTAGGTAAACACCGCGTTGCCCTCAATTCCAACGCCCGTGGTAGAACTGACTAAAGCTTCTATAGCAGCCGAAAGCTCCTCGGCATTTCGGTCCAAGTAGTCGAAGTCACTCGTCGTCGACACGTAGGTGTAATGGTCGTAACCGAACGTAACCAACGCCTTATTCAAGTCCCACAACACCCCAACGCCCGCCGTATTTTCAAACCGGCCGTAATCAACCACGTTGCTCAAAGCTGGCTCCTGTATCGGATCCTGCTGCAGCTGCATGCGATCGTGGACGTTGATTCGGAAATCCCCGACGAAAACATCCAGCCCGATCTGTGACTTCGGCGCGATCAAGATCGCGTTGGTGTTGTCTTCCGAATGATCGAGATAAAACGCGTAGCCGAGCCCCAGGTCCAAACGCAGTGTGTTGAGTTGGGTCAGCGGCCAAATCGCGTCGATATCAATGTTGGGGCGGATGATCACGTCATCCTGCTCGTTTTTCTCGGCAAAATTGATGTTGTCGTTGTATTCCACGCCGACGGTTGCGGCGACACGGAAGCGCACCGGACCCATCATCAAGTTGTACGGGATGCGGTCGACGTCCTGACGACGCGCTTCGGCCGCAGCCTCACCGGCGAGCGAAGGACGAACGGCATCTTGTGCGCGGAGAACCGATGGTGCGCAAGCTAAGCCGATCAAAAGCGCGGTGGCGAACCGTCGTTTGCCGCTGCGCGCCCGTACGCAAAAAGGAGAGTCATCGCTCATGAAAACTGAGGCCGGTTAGGTTAGCAGTTGTGGTACCACGGCTTTGTCGTTGAATCCGGCCCCGTCCGGCGGCACGCCGCCGGTCTGATGCCGTTGTCGCTTCGGCAAAATCGCTGATCCTGTTTGTCTGTTTTGGTGGGGCGACTTCTTACACCAAAATTCTTCGCTCGAGCAAGTGAAATTTGCCGCCGGAGAAACGCGGCAACCGCGCGCACGCTGGCCCAATTTAAGCTTGAAGCGGCGCGGCATGAATGCGGCACATTTTTGCGGCCAACTGCGGTCATACTGTGGCGCGTTCTTTAGCCCGGTTCTTCTCGGCAGCTGTGTCCTGCTCAGTTCAGTCTCACTTCGTGCGCACGCTGGTGACGCGGGCCAGACCAATGATGACATCGAGTGCATCACTCCCGATGGCCGCTTGACCGCAATTTCAAGGAGCGGCGCCGCACCCGGTCAGGTTGGCGAATTAATGGCCGCGGGCGATACGATCGTCTGCAATCTTCAAGAAGGCCTAACCATCTTCATCATTCCGTTTCCAGAAGGGGCGCTGTGCGACCGCTTCACGTTTGTGAATGAAAACGCTGCCGCCTGCGGCGAGTTTGAGATCGCCGTGTCAGACGCCCGGCTCGCGGCGGACAGCCCGGACTGGATCGATGTGCAAGGAATTGTCCCGTTTGCCCACAAGCGGCTGTTCAACGTGTCGATGCTTGGAGTCAACGCCAGATATTTGAAGCTGTCGTTTCGGATCGACAATACTGCCGGCGTGACACGCGTCGATCAACATTTGAAACAGCAGCTCGTCGGCAGTTTGAGCATCGCCGCTGCCGAAACCGCGCCTCTCGTCGCGCGAGCTACGCACCCGTAATCTGCTGCGGACCGCCTGGTTTCAACGCGCGAATTTGCAGATCGCGTGGGGTGTTTTCCAGGTAATCCCGGACCTGCACGACACGTTCATGCGCATGCTGTGTAACGGCACAGAAATAGCTGTTTCGACGGCCGACTCTTTACTGTCGTGACGCATGCATTTGGCCAACGATCAGATCAAAGCAGTAGCAGCGACACGCCAAGACGATGAATCCCGAAATGAGCATGAGCAGCAAACGCAAAGCGACCGACTACTGGAAAATCATTTGTCGCAAAGCGGCGATCATCTTCAGATGCTTGCCCGGGCTACGAACGATGCAGTTCGGGATTGGGATGTAAAGAGCGGCTGCCTCTCCTGGCCGCAGGGCCTCGACACACTTCTCGGCTATCCTCGAGCTTCCGTTCTCCCAGAGATCGGTTTTTGGCATCAAAACGTCCATCCGGAAGATCTCTCACGTGTCGTACCGCGCATTGCTGAGGCGCTAAACGGCAATAGCGAGCATTGGAGCGACGAATACCGGTTCCGTCGCGCCGACGGAAACTATATCGTGTTGCTGGAGCGCGCGGTTATTCTGCGGGACGGTTGCGGTCGCGCGACGCGTTTCGTCGGCTCCCTCATGGACATCACCTCGCGCAAACAGCTGCAAGATCAAATTTGCCGGTCTCAAAGGATGGAAGCTTTCGGTCAACTCGCCGCCGGTGTTGCTCATGACTTCAACAATTTCCTTACCACCATTCTCGGGTATAGCGATCTCATCCTCGCGGAAGCGAATCGCAAAAGCACTGTCGCCGATCACGTCAAAGAAATTCGTGGCGCGGCGGGTCGCGCTTCTGCTCTCACGGCGCAGCTTCTCGCGTTCAGTCGCAAGCAGGCGCTCGACCCGCGTGTGATCGAGGTCAACGCACTCATCACCAACCTTGAGCGCTCACTCCTCCGACTCCTCGGCGACAACATCCGGGTGGTATGTCAGTCTGAGCAAACCGCCGCTGCCGCCCACATCAAAGTGGATCCAGCCCAGTTCAACCAGATCATCATCAATCTCGCGGTAAACGCGCGCGATGCGATGCCGCAAGGAGGTCAGTTGACCATCACAATCAGCTCGCTCGATCTACGACTGCAGAACGAACACGGTTTCACCGCTGGCGAGTTCAACCCCGGTGAATACGTGCTCATTAGCGTCCGCGACACCGGAACAGGAATGTCGGCTGAAGTGAAGGCACACCTTTTTGAGCCGTTTTTTACGACAAAGGATCGCGGCAGCGGTCTCGGGCTTGCCACTGTTTACGGTATTATCCATCAAAGCGGTGGCCACATTCGCGTCGAGAGCGAGATCGACAAAGGGACG
>DASQXY010000273.1:0-3870 GCA_035639455.1 Chthoniobacterales bacterium
GCTGGTCGCGCGCCAGACAATCGAGATCGCGCCGCTGGCTTACATGCGGGGACGGACACTAAACAACGCCTTCGTCATCCTGGACGAGGCGCAGAACACGACGACCGAGCAGATGTTCATGCTGCTAACCCGCATCGGTCCAAACTCAAAGTGCGTCATCACCGGCGACGTGACGCAGATTGATCTGCCGATGAATAAGCGTTCCGGTGTGCTCGAGGCGCTGGAAGCTCTCAAGCAGGTGCCGGGAATCGCCATTATTCACTTCAGCGAGCGCGATGTTGTCCGGCACGAACTTGTCCGGGCCATAATTAACGCGTATCAACAACATCGAATGCCGCTCAATCCTCCGCACGAATAGCATGTTCGATTTCGTTAAACGCAACCGCCTGGTCAGGCGCGGACTCGCCTCGCGCAAGATCCGCCGCCGGCGCCACCGCTACGAGTGGGCGGCGACGCTCGAATCATCGGCTTTCGTGAAGATGTTGATCTTCACCGCGTTCATTACCGGCCTCGCGTTCCTCATCTTCTCGGGGCAACAGCCGGAGCCGACAAAAAATTTCGTGATCGCGATTCTGTTTTTGGGAATCGCGATTACGCAGCTGTGGATCAATCAGCCGAGAACGTTCGCACAGAACTCGCGCGTATTGCTCGTCTTCGGGATCATCTTCGTGCAGCTCGCGCTGACCAAGCTCCTCTACGTGCTGTGTGCGAAGCAAACGTTCGAATTTCTGACGCCCGAGGTCGCGGGACTCATCGCGCCCTACGCGCTGGCGCCGCTCGCGCTCAGTGTTTTGCTCGGCCGCAACCATGGCTTGTACGCTGCGGTTTCGGTGAGTCTCTGGAGTAGCGTGTTGTTTCGCAAGATCGACGCGCCGCTCCTTGTTACTAGTTTGATTAGCGGGTTCACCGCTGTTTATCTGACGTTGCAAGTGCGGCGACGCAGTCGACTCGTCCGCGCCGGCATCGGCGTGGGCGTGGCCATCTGGCTGCTTTCACTTACCTTCGGTTTGATCGGGCCAATCAACCTGTTTTCACCGATCGCGAATGATTGGGGGATGATCGGAACTCAAAGCGCGCTGGCAGTTGGGAATGGAATTGTCACGGCGATGATCGTCGGTGGCGCCTTGCCGATGGTTGAGCACCTTTTTCAAGTCACGACCGACATCTCTTGGCTCGAGGCATCGGACCTCAATCACCCATTGCTGCGCCGGATGACAATCGAAGCGCCCGGCACCTATCATCACAGTCTCGTTGTGGCCAATCTCGCTGAAGCTGCCGCCGAAGCCATTGGCGCAAACGCGACACTCTGCCGCGTGTGTTCCTATTTTCATGATGTCGGTAAGCTGGTGAAGCCGGAGTACTTTACCGAGAACATGAATTTCGAGCGCAACCCGCACGACGATCTTGCACCGACAATGAGTGCGCTCATCATCCTCTCGCACGTCAAGGAGGGTGTTGATCTTGCACTGAAACATAAACTCAACCAGCGCGTCGTCGACATCATCCAGGAACACCACGGCACGTCACTCATCTCCTATTTTTACCAGCGTGCATTGCAACAGCAGGAGGACGCGCGCGCCGGCGGCAAAATCATGAACATCCGCGCGGAAGACATTCCCGAAGTGCGCGAGCAAAGTTTCCGTTATCCTGGTCCCAAACCGCAGACGAAAGAAAGCGCCGTCGTCAGCCTTGCCGATATCGTCGAGAGCGCGTCCCGCAGTTTGGAAAAACCCACGCCGCAAAAAATCGAGCAACTCGTGCACGAACTCATTGAGGAGCGCATTGCCGATGGCCAGCTTGATGAATGCGATCTCACTCTCGGTGACCTGAAAAGGATGCGGGACCGTTTCCGCTTTACGCTGATGACCATGCTCCACACGCGTATCGCCTATCCGAAGCACGAGCCGCGGATCGCCGGCCCCCGCGAGGAACCGCTCCGCCCTGACGTTATGGCCGACACGCGTCGGCCGCCCAGCGCGCCGCCAGTATCGGCAGCATGATGTAGCCACGGCCGTGTGATCCGTCTGCTGTGACGCGCTACATCCGCGAACTCGGCTTCGCCGGCCGTGTCGTTCCAGGCGAAGTCGCGGAATCTCTTATTCCTAGACAGCGAGAGACATCTCGGCTTCGCTCGATATAAAGATAACGGGTCGGCTGCGCGAAGGCGCCGGGTCTCCTGTCTCACCAATCTCGCCGCCAGCGAGAATCGCAATCCGTTTCACAGCTCCGGTGGTCGCGCCCGAGGTTCGCGGTCTTTCGTGGTGGCGGTGCTCGGTTTCGTGACGAAGGGGCCCCCTTCAAGCGGAGCGGATTTGGTGAAGGCGACGTCGGGCATTTCGCTGGGGAGACCTTCGAGCGGGAACTCCTTACGGAGCGGAAAGTAGGGATAGCCATCCCACATCAGAATCCGACGCAGATCAGGGTGACCGTTGAATTTGATGCCCATCATGTCGTAAATCTCGCGCTCATGCCAGTTGGCTGTCGGCCAGATGTCGCTGACTGTATCGACCGCGCCCATTTCAGCTGAGGCGCGCAATTTCAAGCGCAGATGAATGGCGAGCGTCATCGAATAAAGCTCATAAACGATTTCCCAGCGCGGTTCCTCTCCGTAATTGTCGATGCTGCTGATATCGATCAAGTAATCGAATGACAGATCGTCGCGGCAGGACTTCGCGATCTCGTGCAGATCCTCGGCCGCGATTGTGTAAGTGGTCTCGCCGCGGAATTCCGTTTTCTCAAGAATCTTCGGTCCGAGGAATTTGCCTAACGAGGCGAGCAGCTCTTGCCCGGTCATAAGCCGATTGTCATTGCGAGCGGAGCGACGAATCTCACAATCGAAGCGGCTATTATACAGCCTTGCTCATGTGATCCAGGATTGTTTGGGAGATCCCTCACAATCGTTCGAGATGACATGCCCCGATAACCGACTGTCCGGCTCCGACTCATGCCACGGCTTCGCGCAATCGCTTCGTCAGCTCAGGTTTTTGCAGAGCGAGCGATTTTTCGCCGGAGATTTTCTCCTGCAGTTTCATCAAACCGGCGAGCAACGCTTCCGGCCGCGGTGGGCACCCAGAGATGTAAACATCGACCGGCAGCAGCTGGTCGATGCCCTGGAGCACGGCATAGGAGCGATACATCCCGCCGGTGGAGGCGCATGCGCCCATGGCAATCACCCATTTCGGCTCCGGCATCTGCTCGTAAATGCGTTTTACGGCTAGCGCCATTTTGTAAGTGACGGTGCCGGCGACGATCATCACGTCGCATTGCCGAGGTGAGAAACGCATCACTTCGGCGCCGAATCGCGAGATATCGAAGCGGGATGCAGCGGTCGCCATGAGCTCGATCGCGCAGCAGGCGAGCCCCATCGGCATGGGCCAGAGTGAATTTTTACGCACCCAGTTCAACGCCGCGTCGAAGCGCGTGAAAATGACGTTGCCTTCAACCTTTGAATCGTAAGCGGTCGCGTAAGATTCTGGCACTCCCAAACCTAAGGTTCTGCCCTGGAGGCGCAACCGGAAAGCGGCCGTGGATTAACACAGATGAAACCCAGATTACCGGAAGGACAGCCGGCCGAAGCGTCAATGTATCAGCGTAAATCTGTGCTAGGTGCGATCGTTAGTTGCGTGAAGGCAACTTAGCTGCATCAATTTCGGCTACGGCGAGATGAGTTGAGCACAGCGACGCATTATGACTATTGCCAAAAAGTTGGGTTTATGAGAGGAATTGAACCTGCTTCTTGCCTGACGCGGCGCCGAATTTCACCCGAAACCGGCGAAACGAGCCAAACGGAATAACCAAACCCCTCATCATGAATATCGATCGCGCAAGATTTCAAGGCCATCTCATTGCACCGCATGGGGGCGAACTGGT
>DASQXY010000274.1:0-3268 GCA_035639455.1 Chthoniobacterales bacterium
TCTGGAGCGGGCGCGTGATCTCGCCGCGCGCAAAGTCATTTCCAAGGCGGAACTCGATGCAGCCGAAGCCAAGTTCAAACAGAAAAGCGCGACGACTGACAATATGCGCGCGATGATCGCGAAGAAAACGATGCGCGCGCCGTTTGACGGAATCGCGGGAATTCGCGCGGTGAACGTGGGCCAAATGGTCAAAGCCGGAGACCAGATCGTGCCGTTGCAATCACTCGACCCGGTGTACGTCGATTTTGCATTGCCGCAGCAGCGGCTGGCCGAATTATCGAAAGGTTTGGAAGTGCAGATGCGGACGGACGCTTTCCCGGGACGCGTGTTCCATGGAACTTTGACGGCGATCAATTCCGCGGTGGACATGGCGACACGAAATGTGTCCGTGCAGGCAACATTGCCGAATCCAGATCATGCGTTGCGGCCGGGAATGTTCGCGAAGGTCGATGTCGTCTTGCCGAGCAAAGAACCGGTGGTCGTGATTCCCGCAACGGCAATTGCCTATGCGCCCTATGGCGATTCGGTCTTTGTAATCGAGAAGAAAAAAGACCCGAACAGCGGCAAGGAGTCGCAAGTAATTCGCCAACAGTTCATCCGCACGGGGGAAACGCGCGGCGATTTCGTAACCGTGACGCAAGGATTGAAAGCTGGCGAAACAGTGGTGAGCTCCGGTGTCTTCAAACTTCGCAACGGAATGCCCGTAGTAATTAATAATGAGCTCGCGCCCAAGCCACAGCTTTCCCCAACACCGGCGCAAACGTAATCGAGCCTTTGTAAGATCCAGATGAAATCGTTCACCGACATTTTCGTGCGACGGCCGGTTCTGGCGATGGTGGTAAGCTTTGTCATCGTCATCGCCGGTATTCAGGCGATCAGGACACTGAATGTGCGGCAATATCCGCGCAGCGAAAATGCCTCCATTACGGTTCGGACTGTTTACGTCGGCGCGAGCGCAGATTTGGTCCGCGGCTTCATCACCTCGCCATTGGAACGCGCGATCGCGGCTGCCGATGGCATTGACTACCTGCATTCCACGAGTCAGCAAGGTCTCTCCACGATTACCGCGCGGTTGCGCTTGAATTACGACGCGAACAAGGCGCTGCCGCAAATCAGCGCGCAGGTCGAATCAGTTCGCAATTTTCTGCCGCCGGAAGCGGAAGTCCCGACAATCAAGATCGAGCAGGCCGATTCGCAGTACGCTTCGGCTTATCTCAGTTTCACCTCTGATATTTTGGAGCCGAACCAGGTGACGGATTACCTCGTCCGCATCGTGCAGCCGCGGCTTTCCGCGATTCCGGGAGTGCAAGCAGCGGACATTCTGGGTGGACGCACATTTGCCATGCGCATCTGGCTCAAGCCTGACCGCATGGCGGCGCTGAACATCAGTCCGGCGCAGGTTCGGCAGGCGTTAGCGGCGAACAATTATCTTGCTGCCGTCGGTCAAACCAAGGGCTCCCTCGTCAAGGTGAACCTGACGGCCAACACCGATCTCCATACAGCAGATGATTTCAAACGGCTCGTGATCCGACAGGAAAACGGTAAGCTCATCCGGCTCAGTGACATCGCGGACGTGGTGCTCGGCGCCGAGGACTACGACACGGAAGTGCGCTACTCGCAGCAAAAAGCCGTATTCATGGGCATCCGCGTGTTGCCGAATGCGAACTCGGTCGATGTGATCAAGCGCGCGCGCGCCGAGCTGGAGCAGATCAAACGCGAACTACCGACCGGAATGGAGGCGAGCGTCGCCTATGACGCCACCGCGTACATCAACGACGCGATGCACGAAGTGTTCAAGACGTTGATCGAGACACTCGGCATCGTGATGCTAGTCATCTTTCTGTTCCTTGGCTCGTGGCGCACCGTGCTCGCGCCGCTGGTGGCGATTCCGGTTTCACTGATTGGCGCTGTCTTTCTCATGCAGGCGTTCGGATTCACGTTGAACCTGCTAACGCTGCTCGCGATCGTGCTCTCGGTCGGGTTGGTCGTCGACGACGCGATCGTCGTGGTCGAGAACGTCGAGCGGCACTTGCGCGAAGGGATGCGCGGGATCGACGCGGCGTTGCAGGGTGCGCGTGAACTGATCACTCCAATCATCGCGATGACCATCACGCTCGCCGCCGTTTACACACCGATCGGTTTGCAAGGGGGACTGACTGGCTCGCTCTTCCGCGAATTCGCTCTCACGCTTGCCGGCGCGGTCTTCATCTCGGGAGTCGTGGCGCTCACTTTGTCGCCGATGATTTGCTCAAAGCTGCTCCATCGGGCCGGCTGCGACAGAGGATTTAGCGGAGTGATCAATCGGAACTTTGATCGATTTCGCAACGGTTATGGGCGGCTGCTCGACCGCACCCTGCAAATGCGTCCGGCTGTTTACGTCGTCTGGGTCGGCCTCGCGTTGCTCACGGTCCCAATGTTCCAAAAGTCCTCGCACGAGCTGGCGCCAACCGAAGATCAGGGCGTGATCTTCGGTTTCGTTGATTCACCCGCCAACGCCACACTCGATCAGCTTCAGCCGTTCGCTGATGCCGCCGGCAGGGTTTTCCACAGTATTCCAGAAACGAATTTCTCGTTCCAGATCACGTCGCCGGACGAGAGCTTCGCCGGAATGGTCTTGAAGCCGTGGGGTGTGCGAAAGAAGTCGACCAAAGATTTTGTCCCGCCGGTAATGATGGGTCTGATGCAGATCCCGGGCATCGAAATATTTCCACTCATGCCACCCGCGCTGCCCGGTGGCGGATTTATGCCGGTCGAATTTTACATCTGTTCCACCGCCGAACCGGAACGGATTCTGGAACTGGCCGAAGAGTTGAAAATGCGCGCCATGAAGGCGGGCGTTTTCCGGTTTCCACCGCCGCTCGACACCAAGATCGATCAGCCCGAATCTCAGATCATTATCGATCACGACAAGGTCGCCTCGCTCGGTCTCGATATGAAACAGATCGGGGCCGATCTTTCTGCGATGGTTGGTGGCAATTTTGTTAACTGGTTCAATATCGCGGGCCGAAGTTACAAGGTGATTCCGCAGGTGCAGCGCATCGACCGCCTGAACGCGGAGCAGCTTGCCAACATGTACGTGACCGGGCCGAACAATCAGCTCGTCCCGCTGAGCACGATCGCGACGATCGAAAACCGGACCGTGCCGCGCTCGTTGAACCGCATGCAGCAGCTCAATGCCGTCCGATTGATGGGTGTCCCAACGCGCTCGCTCGATAGCGCACTCAAGTTCTTGGAAGACGAGGCGCAGAAGATTCTGCCGAAAGGTTAC
>DASQXY010000275.1:0-8308 GCA_035639455.1 Chthoniobacterales bacterium
CTTCCGCACTTGACGGCGCATCAACGCTAGATTCGCCGTGTGGCTACTAAACTGGAGCCTGATTTTCTTCATGGCCGCTCGGTAAAAGGCAGAACACACCTGCGCCGCTCATTCAAGTTTCGAGTGCGCGCGATCTGACCACCTGCCGCCTATTGCCATGTGTGGCGGTAGTTCAAAACCGATGGACAGCACGCACGAGCGCTGTTCCATTTGCAACATGTCGAAGTTGTTCCCCCTATTACTGCTACTTGTAACGCCGGCATTCGCACAGGAAACCGGCACCGCCTACGAAGCTTTGCGTGCCATCGGCACACAGTTAAATCGCGACTACATCAACCACGTCATCTCTGTAACCGGCACGAACGGCACACCACAGCCGGAGACTTGGAGAATTCTAATCGAGAATCCGCGCGCCGGCGGCGCGGTGCGCGAGATTGAAGTCAGGAACGGACAGATTGAGTCGCAGCGAACACCGAGCCGCACGGTCATCGGCTCGGCCGCGGACGCGACGATTGACACGAAGCGTTTGAATCTCGATTCGAGCGGCGCATACGCCGTGGCGAGTCATACGGCGGAGAAATCGCACACACTCTTCTCAACCGTAAGCTACACGTTACGGACGAATGAGCGCGGTGATCCGGTTTGGATTGTCACGTTGCATAAGCAATCCGGGCGAGCGGTCGGCACGATTTATGTCGGCGCCGCGCACGGCAACGTTACGCGCACCGAAGGCCTCTTCACCGGCGCGAGTATGGAGGACGTGGAAACAGAGCGCGATTCGGAGAGCAACACCGACGATGTGCGCGGCATTTTTAACACGACGAAAAGCCGCATTAGTCACGCGTTCTACGTCGCGCAAGAGGAGGCACGCGCCACCTTCGAGCGCGTGAAACAATCTTTCTCGGATTTCATCAATCAGTGAACGCGCGGCGGAGGTGGGCAACGCGGACGGAGAACGCCTTCTGCCCTGCCGTTTGAGTATTATGTCGCCATCGCCGGATGTCTGGCCGCCGCTAACTTATAGCGAGTGGAAAGAGACCTGCGCCACGCTGCATATGTGGACGCAGGTTATCGGCAAGGTACGCCTGACGTTGTCGCCCTGGACCAACCACTCATGGCATGTCACGCTTTACGTCAACGCCCGTGGCCTAACGACATCGCCGATCCCGCACGGTTCGCGGATCTTCGAGATCCAGTTCGATTTTATCGATCACAAGCTGATCGTGGACACGAGTGACGGTGCGCGGCGCGAGCTTGCACTCGAACCGCAAAGTGTTGCCGAATTTTATCGGAGGACGATATCGATCTTGCACGCGCTTGATTTACCGGTGCAGATCAATACTACGCCTAATGAGTTAGCTGATCCGATTGCGTTCGAGCGTGACCAAGTGCATCGTGCTTACGATCGCGAGTATGCGAATCGATTCTGGCGCGTGCTGGTCCAGGCGGATCGCGTGTTCAAGCTCTTCCGCTCGCGCTTCTGCGGGAAATGCAGTCCAGTGCATTTCTTCTGGGGCAGTTTCGATCTCGCCGTGACTCGTTTTTCCGGGCGCGCGGCGCCGCCGCACCCCGGCGGCATTCCGCATTTGCCGGACGCGATTACGCGCGAAGCGTATTCGCAGGAAGTGAGCAGCCTCGGTTTCTGGCCAGGCAACGACACGGTTCCGCAGGCGCTCTTTTACTCGTACGCATATCCGGAGCCGCAGGGATTTGCGGAGGCGAAAGTCAAACCAGACCGCGCAGCTTACAATTTGCAGCTGCGCGAGTTTGTTTTGCCTTACGACATTGTGCGGCAGGCCGAATCGCCGGACGAGGTGCTGCTCGAATTTGCGGAGAGCACTTATGATGCTGCATCGGTGTTGGGCAAATGGGATCGTGCGGCGCTCGTCGAAGAGAAACCTGACTTGCTTTCCACCACGCCGCGCTCGTAAGTTTCGCTCCCATGTCTTTTGCGATTGCAGCGGGCATAGAGGGCGAAGTGTGGCGCGAGGTGCGTGACGGCTGGCGGCAGCTTTACGGCGACTTCGACCGGCTCGGCCTGAGCGTGCAATGGCACGATTTCCAGTCACCGCGCCGGCTGGATTGGAGTCGCAGCTTTCACCCGCGCAGTGTTGAATTTTGCCTTAATCTCGACGGCCGCGGCGCCGTGACCGCACACGGCCAGGCGCACAGCGATTATTTCCCCGGCAACTGTGGTTATTACGCACTGGGCGATGATCCGCTGAGCGCGTCGCGCGAAGCGCACGACCGCCATCGTTTCGTCACACTCGAGTTTTCGCGAAAACATCTACAGAGCGAATTCCTGCACAGCGAAGCGGATTTGGAACCGGAAATTCGCCGGATCATCTTCGACGACAAAGATGAAACGGTGGTCGCGCCGCCTCGGCCGATGTCGATCGAGCAACGCGCGGTCGTCGCAAGTCTGGCCGACCCGCCGGTTACGAAAGCGGCGCAGATTCTGTGGTACCAAAGCAAGGCGCTCGAGCTGATGGCGCATTTCATGTTTGCGCCAAAGGACCCGGAATTTTTCTGTATGCGACAGAAACGCGTCGCCCGCGAGCGCGTCGAGCGAGTGAAGGAAATTCTCGCGCGCGATCTTGCCAACCCACCGACGCTGGAAATGCTGGGACAGGAAGTCGGGTGCAGCCCGTTTTATCTCAGCCGGATTTTTTCGCGCGAAGTCGGCTTAACCATTCCACAGTATCTGCGCAATGTGCGGATGGAGCGCGCAGCCGAGCTGTTGCGCAGCGGCCGCTACAATGTCACCGAAGCAGCGACCGAGGTCGGCTATTCCAGTTTGAGCCACTTCAGCAAAGCGTTTTGCGAAACGATCGGCTGCTGTCCGGTCCTGTATCCGGCGGCGAAGAACGTCATCCTCGATCGCTGACGCGATCAAGCTAAGTCGTTGAATCGTTAAATCGTTGAAGCGTTAAAACGTAAGCCGATTCACGATTCAACGGTTTAACGATCACGATGAAAATCTCCCGCGCGCTCATTTCCGTTTCGGACAAAACGGGAGTCGCCCGGTTTGCGCGCGCGCTGGAGCGCCACGGCGTCGATATCATCTCGACCGGCGGCACGGCTGAACTGTTGAAGAAGGAAAAAATCCCGGTGCGCGAGATTTCCAGTTTCACCGCGTTTCCTGAAGTCTTGGAGGGGCGAGTGAAGACGTTACATCCGCGCGTGCATGGCGGGCTGCTCTTCAAGCGTGGCAATGCGAGGCACGAAGCTGAGGCGCGCGAATGCGGCTTTGAGCCGATCGACCTCGTGGCCGTGAACCTTTATCCGTTCGAGCAGACGGTCGCAAATCCGAATGTCACCCTCGCGGAAGCGATTGAGAAGATCGACATCGGCGGTCCATCGATGATCCGCAGTGCGGCCAAAAATTACGAATCGGTCACGGTGATTGTTGATCCGGCTGATTACGACACCGTGCTAGAAAATTTGCGCGACAACAACGGCGCGACCACGCTCAAGTTGCGCGAGCACCTGGCAATCAAGGCGTTTATCAAATGCTCGGAGTACGACCGCGCGATTGCGAATTTCTTAAACAAAGAGCAGCAGACCGAGGCTTCGTTTTCCATTTCACTGCCGCTGGTGACGCGTTTGCGTTACGGCGAAAATCCGCACCAGACAGCGGCGCTTTACGGCACGTTTGACGAGTTCTACGAGAAGCTGCATGGCAAGGAGCTGTCGTTTAACAACATTCTCGATATCAGCGCAGCCACCAACCTGATCGGCGAATTCGACAAGCCGACGGTCGCGATCCTGAAACACACGAATCCGTGCGGTGTCGGCTCTGATGTCGATCTTCGCGAAGCGTGGGAGAAGGCGTTCGCGACCGATAAACAGGCACCGTTCGGCGGGATTATTATCTGTAACCGCCCGATGGACGAGGAGCTGGCCAAAGTGATCAGCGAAATTTTTTCGGAGGTGATTATCGCCCCCGAGTTCGACCCAAAGGCGCGGACGATTCTGCAGAAGAAAAAAAATCTGCGGCTCATCCGCATGCGCGCGCCTGCGCGGCAAATCATGCCCACGACTGACATTCGCTCCGTATGCGGCGGACTGCTGGTTCAGGACACGGATACCGAACGCGAGATTTCGGAGCGCGTGGTCACCAAACGCAAACCGAGCGAAACCGAACGCCAAGCGATGCTGTTTGGCTGGCGCGTCGTCAAACACGTTAAATCGAACGCAATCGTGTATGCCGGACCGGATCGCACTCTGGGTATCGGGGCCGGGCAGATGTCCCGTGTCGATGCGTCGCGCATCGCCATCTGGAAAGCGCACGAAGCCGGACTTTCGTTGAAAGGCAGCGCGGTCGCGAGCGATGCATTTTTCCCCTTCCCGGACGGATTAATCACCGCGGCCGAGGCGGGCGCGACCTGCGCGATTCAGCCTGGCGGTTCAGTACGCGACAAGGAAGTTATTGCAGCGGCCGACGACCGAAACGTCGCGATGATCTTCACCGCTGTTCGCCATTTCCGGCACTGATCGCGTTGAACGGTTGAAGAGTTGAAGCATTGAACCGGAGCGCATTCAGCCTTACTCCGCTCCAAGACTCCATCGCTTAACGCTTCAACGGACGTCCTTAGCGCTGCTCGAACGTGACCGGCACCGTGACGTTCCATTCCTCGCCGGGTGTTGATTTCCACCTGCGCAATGCTTCCAGCGTGACCTTGTCCAGAATTTCGCTGCCGGTTGACTTGACGGTTTCGACCCTCATCGCTTGGCCCGTCGGCGAAAAGGTGATTCGAAAAGTGCCGCTGCCTTGTTCGCGCGGATACGAGTAGGTCGGATACTGCGGTTTTGGACTGAAGATGATGCGCGGCTTCTGCGCTCGAGTAATCATTTTCGGCGGCGGTGTCGGAGATTTTTGTTCCACTGATCGCTCTGCTTCGCCGGCTGCCGGGGAGGGCGAAGGCCGTGTCCCCGTTTGCCAACGTCCTTTTGCCACGCTGTCGATTTTAGCAACGAGCAAATCGAGCGCGCCGGCACTCCGCACGATGGTCGCGGCGCGGCTTTGGCCGCTCGCGAAAGTGACGACGCCTAGCAAATCGCCGTCTCGATTTACGGCCGGCGCGCCAATCATCGCGTCCGGCGGCGCTGACGCCAACTCAAGCCATTCGCCGTCTTGATCCGATTTGCGCGCTGCCACGGTCGTCTCGAAGAATTCCGGCGCCCCGCGCTCTAGTGCGCTGCCGACCAGGGCCACACGGGTGCCGGGATTGACGGCGGCAGCTTTTCCGTAGCTAAGGAACGGCGCTTTCTTTTTCACCTCGGCTTGTAGGACAGCGAGATCAGTTGCTGCCGCTTCGGCCAACGAGCCGCTCACGTTGTAAATTCCGCCATCGCTCGTCTTCGCCACGCCGTGCGCGGCGCCTTGCAGAAAGTGCCCGCTGGTCACGAGTTTGCCGTCCTCGGAAATAAAGAAGCCGGTGCCCGTTCGGAGCAGTTTGCCCGGTTCATCGAAGACCGAGATCAAAACGACTGCCGGTCTGACGCGAGCCACCACGGCGCGCAAGTCGCTTGCCATTGTCGGAGTAGCACTCGGCTGCGGGTGCGGCGCGGCTGTTGGCACCGTCGCTGGAGGCGGCGGCGCAATCACGGGCGACGGCTTTTCCGGCTCAGCCACACCCGTAAACACTGGAGTCGAGGTTCGCCCGCACCATGAGAGCCCGAGAATGAACAGCAGAATTGAGCCGGAAATGATCGCCAGATACGCGCGTCTCATGTGCAGCAGCCGGCCTCAGCCGGAGCGTTTCACATCGGTCCCACGCTATATTCCGCGCGAGAGTTGCCACAACCAAATGCAAAGCGCGCCTGCGATGAGCAACGCGACCACGCTCACCGCCATCGGAACGTGGTAATGGCCGACGGTCACCCGCGCGTGATTGATCAGGCGGACGATATGACCAATGGCAAACAGCGCGAAGACCACACTAGCTACACGCAGTCCAGTCCGTTGTGAGTTCATGCCGCGGATTTTGGCATGTGGATCTTGCTCTTACCAGCAAAGAACTTCTTCTGTCGCGCTGGTCTGCGAGTTGCCGAGCCGTTAGGCCGCCGACGCACGCCGCAGCATGGATGCCTGCACGAGCACGCCAACGGCTGCCAGCACAATGAACAAGATCGTTTGCCCGGCCGGTGGCAAAACAATCGTGCGCTGGATCAAGTGCGCGCCAACCAACGCCGATAAAAAAATCAGCGCCCAATCAAACAGCATCAGCAATAGCAACGCGCCGATGATTCCGCCAACGATGAATGTGATGGTAAAATAGTGCGCGTGCTCGAGGAAAAACGCTGCTGCGAGCGCAGTCGCCAATTTGCCACCGGCGAGAAAACCCGCAATCGCGATCGCCACCTTCTGCAAAAACACGGCAAGCAACGCGCCGATGAATCCGAGCACCAGGGCAAATGTTAACATCAGCACGGGCGATGGCTCATGAACCAACCGCGGCGCAATCTCAAAACCTGCCGCAAAACCCACCGCCGCGATCGCGAGCCAGAATAATCGCTGACCAAATAGCAAGACGATTAGTCCAACCACCGCGCTCGCGATTGGGACCGAGAAATTCATTTGCGCAAAGAAGTTGTAGCGCCGGTTGTGTCAACCGCCGAACTAAAATACACAAATGCTGGGCACAAGGGCCCTCGACAACACGCAAGTCGATGGTCACATCCGGGCAAGCCTTATCCCGCCGCCGTCCAGCCGAGGACGATGTCGAACTTTGCCGCCAATTCGCCAATCCGCGAATCCTTGAGCGGCGTGAAATCGACCGTCACTGACTCCTGCGCTTTGGCATCGCCGATTCCGCGGTACATGCCGTCTCTCAGATTTGTCGGATAACCTTTGATGTAGAGCTGCGTAGTCCAGGGTTTGCGACACGGCGTTTTAAGTTTGAAATGGATGTGCGGGGCAAGCCGGCCGGGATATGGAACCGGCTTGATAGTGCGAAAGCGATACTCGCCGCTCGATGCGGTCTCGAACCGGCCGAAGCCCTGAAAATTTGGATCGAAGCCGCGGCGCGAGTCCCGTTCTGCGAGATAAATGGCATTGCGGTCGACCTGCCAGATTTCGACGATCGCATTTTTGATCGGATCGCCTCGCCCATCGAGCACCCGCCCCGCCACATGCGTGATCTCGCCGATCGCGGGCGTAGTCGAATCGTCCACGATGATTAAGTCGTTATCCGAATCTAGCGGCAGCTTCTCGGGATAAAACGGCCCTTCGGTGACCCAAGCCGTCCGGCGCAACACTGCACGCGTGAGTTCTTCTGCAAACGCGCCGGGAACAAGAAAAAACCCGGTTGCGAGGCCTGATCGGCAAATGAACTGACGGCGATTCATTGCGAGAATATTCTGGTCAAATGCGGCCAGAAAATGATCGCGCCGATTACTCTGGCGGCAAGCGCAGTAATCAGGATAGCACCAGCTGCCCAGTCTTTAGCGCCACGAGCAAAGGTGAAAAGTGCAGAGGCAGCTTCTGGCAACAATTCAACGCGGTGTAGCCCAATAGACGGGGTAGCATGCTGCGATGACACAGCCGCGCGTTGATACCTCAGGAGAATCGGACAGCTCTTGGTAAGCTAATTATTCACTTCTTCATCATCGCATCCCGTTTCGGCTTGAACTCGTTACCGCGCTTCCATTCCGGGAATTTATCGCCGTTTGCGACTTGGTAGCCGACCTCCAATAAAAGGTCGACATCTTGCACCGCGCCGCTCAGATCCCAATCTGGATGAATCTCGTCAGTGATTTGATGGTAATCTTTCAGATCAAATTCATCAGAGCGTAGTGGCACATTCGGTGGGCGGGAAAGGAGATGTTCACCCTTGCCGATGTAAAGCGATGGCAAACCGACCTTGCTGAACTCGAAATTGTCAGCGCGATAAATACTTCCTTTCTCCGGCCGCGCATTGGGAATGGCCACGCGCCCCTGCCGCTTCGCGGCCTCGGCGAGCAAGTCGTCCAAGGTGGAGAAGCCGTAGCTCGTGTCTTCGATGTCGCGCGCTTTGCCCCAGACGTTCATGCTGTCGATGTTGATATCGGCCAACGTTTTCTCGAGCGGATAGAGAGGATGTTGCGAATACCACTTTGCGCCTAACAAGCCGGCTTCCTCCGCCGTCGTGCACATGAAGAGCACGGTTCGTTTCGGCGGCGGATTGAGCTTTGCGAAGGCCGCCGCAAGCTGCAGCACGGCTGCGCAGCCCGACGCATTATCGACCGCCCCGTTGAAAATCTGGTCGCCTTGCAATTCGGGATGGCGGCCGAGATGGTCCCAGTGCGCGGTGTAGAGAAGGTA
>DASQXY010000276.1:0-3569 GCA_035639455.1 Chthoniobacterales bacterium
GTTCTTTCTTCAGCGCTGCGACGGCCATGGCAACAGCGAGATAAGTCTTACCTGTACCTGCCGGGCCAATCCCGAAAACGACATCGTGTTTCTGAATTGCCTCCACGTAATCGCGTTGCCCCGCGCTGCGCGCAATGATTGGGGCTTTGCGCGTCGAAGTCAGAATCTTCGTCCCAGCAAGGTCACCGAGGTTCTCGTCGCGCGATTCACTAACCGAGTTCAATGCAAAATTAAATTCGTGCTTCTGGATCGGCACGCCTTTTTGCCGGGCTTCCTCGAGTTGAGCGAACACCTGTTGCGCCTTGTCGATCTGGTCCGGTTCACCTTCGATTCTCACCCAACCCTCACGCGTTGTAACTTTCACGCCGAATGATTCCTCAAGATTTTTCAGCAGCTTGAGATCATTCGCATACAGTGACTGCAATGCCCGTGCGCTCTCAAATTGCAAGGTGCGCGTTTCAATCATGGACCAACTCGCGGCATCGTCTTGTCGCCGATGAGGATGCGCTGCAAGCGCATGCCACTGCTCTTAACGGAAACCGTAGACCAGTGCCCAGTGTGTCCGCTCTTCGGGTGATTCCTCCACCGCAACGATGATGAAGTAGCTCCCAGTCCCTTTTGGAATGATATGCGCAGCGGCGAAATGGCCTTTTTGCCAGCCGTCCGATTCTTCCGCCAGTTTTCCATCCGAATCATAAATGTGCACGGAAATACGCGCGCGTTCCACATCCGTTCCGAGCCAAAACCAGTATTCGTTCCCCTTGAAGAGCTGTTGCCGTACCGCTTTCTTTTCACCCGACCCGAGATCGCCGCCCCAATAGTCTTCGCGAACCTGGAAACCTTCCTTTACATACGGTTCGGCTGCTTGGAGTGCGAACGACTGTGCGTCATCGACCGAGCCGCACAATGCGCGGTGCATCCCCAGCAGCACCGCGACGACCAAAGTCCCGCGCAAAGCGAATTTCACGTGCGCCGTCATCACCTCGTCACGATCCCGTAATCCAGCCGGCTCGTGATCTCGCTGATTTTCTTCACAGAGTCAGGCGAGATGCGCGCGTTGCCGACGTCGATCAGCGGCTTTACCTCCACGAGCGCATTTTGAATGTCGCGGACAATCGGCAAATCGAACTCCGGCATCGCGGCTAGTCGGGTTTGAAAATAGACAATCAAGTCGGGCTGATGGAGCAGCTCGGCGCCTTCCGCGGAAAAGCGTTGCGTTACGACGGCCGTCAACACCTGGGTGCCTCGCAACCAACCGCCGAGACTGACGAGCTGCGACAATTTCTCGTCGTGCACTTCATTCATCGCCTGCTGCACGCTGTACTGGGTCCGGTCTAGCTCTTGGCGCACACCTTCCCAATCGCGTTTGTCTGCTGCCTCGGTAATTGCCTTCGCATGCGGTGTAATCGAGCGTTCCACCCCGATGCCACGGGCGAGCGTTTGCACACGCTGGCCGATGTCGCGCACCGCCGGAGCGTCCTCGGCCTGGACGGCGATAAAGCCGTCGGCGATCACCGTCCCGAGCAACAGCGCAATACGAGGTCGTTCCGTGAAACTGCTGCCCTTATTGGTGCGCACGTACTCCTTCCAGTTCACCGAGCCGAGTTTATTCAGCGCTCCGAATATTTCGTTAGGCAATGGCACCACCACGTCTTCGACCTTCCGCGACAACTGTTTCACGTCGATGTGTTGTGGCGGCTGCGCCGCTTGCGCACACAACGCCGACACTGCGGTGGCAAATGCCCACACCTTCATAAATTTAGAGATTGGAGTCATCGCGAACTTCGACTGTTGATTTCGTTTTCGTATTCAGGATTAAATTGCGGCAAGTCTAACAACAACCTGCTCACCGCTCAAATCAGCACCCAGCGCATCTCAACCCCAGTGAATCGCATCGATCCTCATCAACGGCGGCATCGGGCGCTGTTTTTCTCATGAACTCGCGCCGGCTCGAGCAAATTCTGGATCGCGCGCCGGCAAAACGCCTTCTCGTACTCGGCGATTTAATGCTGGACGAGTTCGTCTGGGGCAAGGTCGGCCGCATCTCGCCGGAAGCACCGGTGCCGGTGGTGCAGGTTACGGCCGAATCGTTTCTCCCTGGCGGCGCCGCGAACGTCGCGCGCAATCTTCGCGAATTTACGGAATGCGTCAGCGTCGCGGGGATGATCGGGCACGATCACCACGGGTATCAATTGCGGCAATTGTTGGCGGAGCAAAAGATCGACATCTTGAATTCGACTGCAACCAATAACTTCTGCACGATCGTAAAAACCCGCATCATTGCGCGCCACCAACAAGTGGTGCGTGTCGACCGCGAGCAAATCGCCGGCCCCTCGCGCGCGCAACTCAACAAAATTGTCGTTGAAGTAGAAAAGCAATTGGCGAAAACGGATGCCATCATATTCGAGGACTACGGGAAAGGTTTCTTGAGCGACGAACTGATCACACGAGTCACGCGCGCCGCGCGCCGTCAGGGCAAAATTGTGACGGCTGATCCGAACGCGACGCGATTGCTCAACTGGCGCGGCATGACAGCGGTGAAGCCGAACCGGACCGAAGCTTTTCTGGCTGCAGGAATTCCGTGCCGCGATTCAGCTGAGTCCCCTGAGCGAGATGTCGATCTTGCGCGCGCCGGAAAAACCTTACTGCGAGAATGGGACGCGCAAAACGTCCTGATCACTCTCGGCGAACAAGGCATGATGCTTTTTCAGCCGCGGAAATCGCCGCAGCACATTCCGACTAAAGCACGACAGGTGTTCGACGTTTCCGGTGCAGGCGACACGGCGATCGCGCTCTTTACGCTGGCTCTTGCATGCGGCGCCACGCCGCTCGAGGCAGCGGAAATGGCGAACCATGCCAGCGCGGTCGTTGTCGGCAAGCTCGGCACCGCTACCGTAAGTCGCGACGAGTTAATGGCGAGCTTTCAGAGTGATGCCGACTACCGGCAAATCGGCAGCCGTGTTTCTCGACCATGACAGGATGCTCGTCCACGATGGCGCTTAGTGTTCGGCACAGCTTGAACTATCACTCGACCGTACTGATTGCAGTGCCTACGAGCTGTCGCCGCGTTTGGTCTAAACCTCACGAATGAACAAAGCCGTCGGAATCATTCCGGCGCGCTGGCGGTCAACGCGTTTCCCAGGAAAACCATTGCATCTTATTGCAGACAAGCCACTTCTCCGCCACGTATGGGAACGCATTAAAGACGCTAAAAGCCTCGATACCGTTATCGTTGCGACGGACGACATGCGTGTCGCCGAGGCGGCGTTCAGCTGGGGCGCAGAGGTAGCGCTCACCTCACGGCGACATCAAAGCGGCACTGATCGCGTGGCCGAAGTTGCCGCAAAAGCGAAGCAGTTCGCGCTGATCATTAACATTCAAGGGGATGAGCCGCTGATTGACCCCAAGCTCATCGACCGTATCGTGCAAAAGCTCCGGTCTGATCGCAAGATCGACATCGTGACGGCCGCGCATCCGTTTGAGGACCCAGCAGAAGCCGTTTCACCGCATCGAGTTAAAGTCGTTGTCGATCTTGCGGGGCGCGCTCTGTATTTTTCCCGGTTCCCGAT
>DASQXY010000277.1:0-3523 GCA_035639455.1 Chthoniobacterales bacterium
ATTCATGTTGATATAGCTGTAGCCGATCACGGCGAGCAGCTGCGCGCTATCCGGCGACACTTCAGCGCCTTTTTTGATCGCGGCTAAGGTTGCATCAGTATGGCCCAGTTCTTTTTCGGTGCGCGCCAATTGCAGCCAGAGCACCGGATTCGACGGCGCCAAATTCGCCGCTTTGGTTGCGTAATCACGAGCCTCTTCTTTGTGTCCGATGCGCACAGCGCATTGGCTTAATGCATAAAAGGGCAGCGGACTCTCCGGCGCGAGTTCGGCAAATCGCTGCAAATGTGGAATGGCGGCGGCGAAACGACGCCGCGTGCCCTCGAGCAGCGCCAGTCCAAAATGTGGAGAAGGAGCTTTCGGGTCCAGGTCGATGGCTGAATGAAACGCGTTCGCGGCTTCTCCGAATTGTCGCAGGCTGAAAGCGACAAATCCGCGTAATGAGGCGGCGACAGAACTACGGGGGTAATGCTCTACCAACTTGCGCGATAGATTCAGTGCCTGTTGGAAATCGCCTCGGAGTTCCGCGAGTACGATTTGTTTAGCGAGCGGATCTCGCGCTGCCGGATCGGCATGCTCGAGTGCCTGGCGGACCGGCGGTTTTCCGAGCTGTTCCGGTGGTGGCAGTTTGCTCAGCAATTTGTCGATTGAAACGTCCTGCGCGATCGCGCAACGAAGAGGCAGCGATGCGGTCAATGTGAGCGCGACCAAATAGCGCTGTAGCTGCTGCATGAAATCATTCTACGGTATTAGCCGTCGCTAGCTGTAGCGAAAGTGAAGCCGTGGCGAAGTCTTGTCCGGACGCAGTCGGCCTGCTAAAACAACCTGAGTGCGAATCAACCGGTTGTTTTTATGGCCGCGCTTGATCTTGCTCGGCCCGGTTATTTGCTCACCTGCCCATGCGGCTAGCGTGTGGAAAGTCATAGCCCCGAGCGGTGGCATTCTCTTTCTCGCCGGTTCTCTGCACGTGCTGCGACCGACGGACTATCCGCTGCCTTCCGCTTACAACCGCGCGTTCGATGCCTCTGCGCGCCTTGTCTTTGAGGACGACCCGAAGAGTGCTTCACGCGAATTTCGATCCCTGCTTAAAGCCGGTGTCTACCGTGGTCGCGACAGCCTGAAAAACCATGTTGATCCCCGCACTTACGAGTACCTCCGGCGTTTCTTCGCGCTGCGAAATGTTGCAGAGACCGAATTCGCGCGGCTGCGTCCGTGGCTAATCGACATTCTCATCACCTCACCGCCTCCGGAATATTATGGACTCGGAGTCGAGGGGTTTTTGCTGAGGCGCGCTCTGGCAAATTCCAAACCCGTTTCCGGCCTGGAATCAGCGAAAGATCATAATCAGGTCCTCGTTGGATTAAGCGACCGCGAGAGTGAAGCGCTATTGTTGATCACGTTTATTAATGCGGGGCAGAAAAGCTCCGGCGCGAGCATGGTTGATCTCTGGCGCCAGGGGGATGCTGATACGATCGCACGGCTGATGCACGAGGCATATCGCGATCTCCCAGATTTTGGCGAGCGGCTGCTCGACGCACGAAATCGCAATTGGCTGCCGAAACTCGAGAAATATCTCCGCAGCGGCCAGACGTACTTCGTCGTCGTCGGCGCCGCGCACATGGGCGGACCGAGCGGGTTGTTGTCACTCCTGCGCACACGCGGTTACAAAGTCGAGCAACTGTAGCGGTCGAATTGCGGGCGCGGAAGTTTTCGCTTTTCCAAACGCTGAGACGTTGTTGTTTGTCGCGGATGCCGCCGCGGCGATATCAAGAATCCGCGCTGGAGAGCGAGTCCGGGGCGCGTGGGCGTATCAGCACGCGCGCGACCGGTGTTGTCGGAATCGCCGTCATGTGCTCGCGTGTGCTTGGGCTCTTTCGAGAGCAGCTTTTTACGGGGCTATTCGGCGCGGGTAGAAATCTCGACGCCTTCCTGATGGCGTTTCGTGTCCCGAATCTTTTGCGCGACCTTTTCGCCGAGGGCGCGCTCTCGACCGCCTTCATCACCACGTTTTCGAAAAAGATCGCAACCGACGGTGATGCCTCCGCGTGGCGATTAGCAAATAAGATGGCTACCCTCACGGCCGTGTTCATGAGCGCGGTCACGCTGCTCGGCATCATCTTTGCGCCGCAACTGATTCATCTGATGACGTGGTGGAGTTGGTCGCCGGAAAAAACGGCGATAACCATTCTGCTTACGCGGATTATGTGGCCGTTCATTTTGTTGGTCTCGCTGGCAGCGCTCGTCATGGGAGTTTTGAACGCGAAACATGTTTTCGGCGCGCCGGCGATGGCCTCGAGTTACTTTAATCTTGGTTCAATCATCGGCGGCGTGGCGTTCGGTTGGTGGCTCGATCCCCATTTCGGTGCGCGATCCCTGATTGGGCTTGCGATCGGCACTTTGATCGGCGGGTTGTGGCAATTGAGCGCGCAGTTTCCATCACTGCGGCGCGTGGGCTACGCCTATCGCGTGGATTTTCAATGGCGCGATGAAGGCGTCCGGACCGTCCTCACGCTGATGGGCCCGGCCGTCATCGCCGCGAGTGCGGTCCAGGTCAACGTGCTTGTGAACAGCGGGTTCGCAGCTCGGCTAGGCGACGGGCCGGTCAGTTGGTTGAACATTGCATTTCGTCTCATGCAACTGCCGCTGGGGATCTTCGGCGTCGCAGTCGGAACTGTTACCTTGCCGCTTGTGTCGCGCACGGCTGCACTTGGTGACACGTTCGCTTTCCGCTCTGCGCTCGGCCACGCTATTCGGCTCGTGATGCTGCTCACGATTCCGGCGGCGATCGGGCTGATCGTGCTCGCGCGACCAATCATCAGCGTGATTTACGAACACGGGCGTTTCACGCCCGAATCGACTTTGCAGACGTCCGCTGCGCTGCAATTTTACGCGATCGGGCTGAGCGCGTATTCCGCCGTCAAAGTCTTGGCGCCGGCATTTTACGCGATCGACAAACGCTACCTGCCGATGTTCGTCAGCGTGTTCTCGATTGTAGTCAATTTCGCGCTGAACTGGTTCTTTATGTTTAAGCTGCAACTGGGCCATCGCGGCCTCGCCCTCTCAACCAGCCTCGTTGCGCTGACCAATTTTTTGTTGCTTTATGTTCTGATGCGCCGGCATGCCGGCCGCCTTGAAACAACCGAGTTGCTTAAGACATTGGCGAAAGTGTTACTCGCCGGTGCGGTTCTTGCCGTGGTCTGCTGGTTTGCGCTGCAGTTTCTATTTTCTGCAACTTCGCTGCCGCTGTGGCAGAAGATTTTCGCCCTTACAATCACCATCGCCTTCGGCGTCGTCACATTCTTTGGCACGGCGTTTCTGTTGCGCGTGAACGAAGTCCGCGACGTGGTTGATTTAATCCGGCGACGATTCGGTCGTGCGAATCAGCCGAGCGCTTGATCGAGGTCGGCGATCAAATCATCGGCGTTTTCCAAGCCGATCGACAGGCGCAGGAGATTTTCGGGCGAAGTGGTCTCCGGGCCTTCAATCGATGCGCGATGTTCAATCAAGCTCTCGACACCACCCAAAC
>DASQXY010000278.1:0-9166 GCA_035639455.1 Chthoniobacterales bacterium
TCGTCCGAACAATGCTCCCATTCGTAGCGCGATGCTCGATTCGCGCCGCGCCACAGATTTTTTTGGCCACATGACAAATCAGCTCCTCCACCAGATTGGCGATTTTCTCGAAGTCCGCGTAGGCCCAGTAGATTTCCAGCATCGTGAACTCGGGATTGTGTTTTCGGGAAATGCCTTCATTGCGAAAATTCCGATTCAATTCGAACACTTTGTTGAACCCGCCGACGAGCAACTGTTTGAGAAACAGCTCGGGTGCAATCCGCAGGTAAAGATCGAGCCCGAGCGCCTTGTGATGAGTCTGAAATGGCTGTGCCGCGGCACCACCAGCAACAGTTTGTAAGATCGGCGTCTCGACCTCGAGAAATCCGCGTTCCTCCAGAAAACGCCGCGTCTCGCGCACAAGCGCGATGCGTTTTAAGAAAATCTCACGCGAGCGTTCGTTCGTGAGGAGATCGAGATAACGCTGACGATAGCGCGCTTCGATGTCCTGAAGTCCGTGCCACTTTTCCGGGAGCGGGCGCAGCGATTTCGCGAGCACCTCCAGCCGCTGAACTTTGATCGTGAGCTCACCAGTCTTGGTAAGGAAACACGTTCCCTCGACACCTACGAAGTCGCCAATATCGATCAGTGAAAAAACATCGACAAGGTCGGGCCCCACTTCCTTCGCATGAATGTAAATCTGGATGT
This sequence comes from Chthoniobacterales bacterium, assembly GCA_035639455.1. Lineage (GTDB taxonomy): Bacteria > Verrucomicrobiota > Verrucomicrobiia > Chthoniobacterales > UBA10450 > AV17. The sequence continues at coordinate 688 of DASQXY010000278.1, forward strand.
GGCCAGTCGCGTCCCGCAAGTCGACAAAGTGGCTCTGGCCCATGTCGCGATGCGCAGTGACGCGTCCCGCGGCGCGCAGGGTTTCGCCTTCTTTGAATCTCGCCCGGATCTCGGCGAGTTCGCCACTGGTCTCAAAAAGGTTGCCGAACGGCTCAATTCCTCGGGCGCGGAGCGCTTCAAGTTTTGTGCGGCGCAGTGCGATTAGCTCGTTCTCTTCCTCCATTCTGCTGGGGAATATTGGTTTGCCAACGAAAGATCGACAATGAGATATTCGCGAAGTGGTCGGAGCCTGTAGGGGACGCTGTTAGCGTCCCGCTGCGGGAAGCGAGCTGCTTTCCCTACAGTTGAGCGCGAGCCACTCTTATGCCTCTCGATCTTCCAGAGACTAGCTCGAAACTCGGCGGACCACTGGTCCGGCAGTTTTCCGTGTTTTTACCGAACAAAGTCGGCGCGCTGCTTGACATCTTGAAGCTGCTGAACACCCACAACACGCATGTCGTGGCGATGAGCGTGTCGGAGTCGACCGACTCAGCCATCGCCCGCGTGGTCGTCAGCGATCCCGAGCAGGTCGAAGAGTTATTTCGCAGACACGATGTGGCATTTGGTGTGTCCGAAGTGCTTGTCGTCGAGATGCGCGAAGTGGCCACACACTTGGCCAGCTTGTTTGCCGCCTTGCTCAAAGCGGAAGTAAACGTGCACTTCTGTTATTCCTTTTTGACCCGGCCACGCGGTCTCGCCGCGCTCGCTCTTCACGTCGACGATGTCGAATGTGCCTCCTCTGTCATCACGGGTGACGGTTTCAAGCTCTTGAGTCAGGACGACATCTCCCGCTGATGCAAACCGCCGCGCTTCCGCCGCATACTGCGCGAAGCATGGCACCGTCAGCGGTTGACAATTTTTCGAAAGCACGTAGTGCCGTCGCTCGACATGCGAACGCTTAGCATTTCGTCCCCGGTGATGGCGGACCGCAGCTTCATGGTCGCTCTCAGTGTGGTTGCACTTTTCGCCGTGGTCGAGATTGGCGCGGTGGCGTATCATTACCTTCGACCTCTGCGAGTCGGGGACACAACCGCGCAGTCCCGCAGTGTGGCGGTCCCGCGAACGCCCGCGCCTGCGCCAGCGGTCGCTGCTTCGCCTCCAGCTGCGGCCAGCGCGCCGCCGCTTTCGGCGAGCGATCAGGCTGTTCAGGAAGCAGTCGCACTGCGCGACCGGGGCGACACCGCCACCGCACTCGCTAAGCTGCAAACGGCATCAGAACGAGATCCCAGCAACGCGAAGGTTCTCGAGGAACTCGCCCGGACGTACGAGGCTGTGCAGAACGTTCAGCTTGCAAATGATACTTGGCGGAAAATTCAGGAGCTCGGGCCTTCAGCCGGGACATCGTTTGCCCTGGCCGATCAGCGACTCAAAGCCGGTTTAGCCACGCCCGCCACGGGCGGTGCCGGTTTGCCCGGGCCGGCGCGACTTGATGTTGCGAGCTCAGGTCCCGGGGTGCCGTCGACGGACACATCCGTTCTCGCGATCAGCGATGTCCAGCTGACTGAAACACCGGATCCGGATGCGGACACCAACCTCACGCTCCGCGTTGGGATCCAAAAGCGCACGAGCACGGCGATCGACCACACGAAAGTCAAGATTCAGGTGTTCTTTTATGACACAGTTGATGACAAGGACATTAAGCTGACGGATGCCGACGTAACATACGAATGGCTAACACCAAATCATGATTGGGCAGACGTTAAGCCCGAGGTTCTGGCGGTGAATTATGTTCGTCCAAAAAACAAAGTGCTGCCGACCGAGGCGGCGCTCTCTGCCGCCGCGGCTTCGGTTAATCCTGGAAAGAAGACGCGGCCAAACAAGCCCGGCAGTCCGGAAGGTCAGCGCAAATATCTCGGTTACATTCTGCGCGTTTATTACCAGGATCAGTTGCAAGCCGTGCGCGCTGAGCCCAACAGCCTGCTCAAGAAATTCCCGCCGCCCTCGACTGCATCGCCCTGATGCAATTGCTCATTGCGCACCGCGACGCCGAGTTGGGTCGGCAGTTGGTGCAAATGGTGAACGAATACACGCACCACGAGTGCGATCTTGTCGCGAACGAGACCGCAGCGATGCAATGGGCGCGCGACCATTCGCGTTGCGCTGTGCTTCTGACGCAGCTCGATAGCGTTATTGACGGGCTCAGCTTGGGAGCTTCCTTCACCGAAATCTTACCCGGTGTGCAAACGGCGTTTCTCCGATCGCAGCAACGGTTTGAACTGAAGGATACAAAGGTTTTTCCGGAGCCGATCGAAGGCGGTCAACCCAGGTTATCAGGCTGTCTGGCCAAAGCCGCGCAGCCGACTTAGCTAATCTATGTCGCCAACCGCGTGGTCCTGGCAGCGCATCAAATTCGCCGCTGTGTTCGTCTGCATGCTGAGCGCAGCAGCGCAGGCGCGTGGCCAATTGCAAGTCGAACTCGATTTGAAGCGAGTGCAGTACATCGCCTACGAGCCGATCCTGGCGACAATTGGCATCACTAATTTGGCTGGCCGCGATGTCGATCTTCATGACGCCGATGGGCAAGCGTGGTTTGGTTTTGAAATCACCGGCAAAGAGGGCGAGCCGATTGCGCCGGTCACGCCGAATCACACCCAGCCGCCCCTGAACATTCCGGCTGGTAAAAAGGTCACCCAACGCATCAACCTCACACCGCTGTATCCCGTGCACGACTTCGGCACTTACCACCTCCGCGCTCACATTTATTTCGCCGATCTGAACAAATTCTTTTACTCCCAGGCGAAGGTATTTGAAGTGACTGACGCGCGTCCGATTTGGCAACGCACTGTCGGCGTAGCCGACGGCGCGCCCACATCCGGAAAAACGCGCACCTATTCCCTGCTCTCGAATCGGTTTCCGGACCACACTGCGCTTTACGTGCGCGTCGAAGACAAGGATAGCGGCGCAGTCTACGCGACTTATTCGTTAGGCCGGTCAATCGAATTCGGCGAGCCACAGGCCGAGATCGACCAATCCAATCAACTCCACGTCCTCCATTGTGCCGCGCCGCGCGTTTGGCAGTACTCGCGCGTTGGCCTCGATGGGCAGTTGCTCGCTCATTCGTCCTTTCTGGAAACCAAGACAAAGCCGCGGCTGATCCATCTTGATGATGGCAAGATTGCAGTACGCGGCGGAATGATCGAGACGCCGACAGCGCAAACGGCACGCGACTCGCTTCCGAAACTGTCCGATCGCCCAGCGGCGAAGCCGAAGGAAGACTAAATGTGGGAATACAGGTCGCGGATCGCAATTGGGCTCTGTGTCGCGACCGTCACAATCGCGCTCTCTTGCTCTGCCGCGACCAACTCACCCGCACCGATCGTGGTAATCGACGCTGGCCACGGTGGCTTTGATCGCGGCGGTATCCCGGGCCAGCGTGTCGCAGAGAAAACGATGACCTTGGACGTGGCGCAGCGTCTCAAGTCGGTTCTCGCCGCCAAAGGGTATCGTGTTGTGATGACGCGTGATGAGGATGTATTCGTGCCCCTCGGCACACGTGTTGCGGTCGCGAACTCCTACTCAAACGCGATCTTCGTGTGCATTCATTTTAATTCCGCGCGCCGCATCGGCGCAAACGGCATTGAAACTTACTTCTACAATCAGCAAAGTTTGCCGTTGGCCTCGGCGATTCACTATTACGTTGCCGGTGGCGCGCCATCTGAGAATCGAGGAGTGCGCCGCCGTGGCTATTATGTCCTTCGCCACACTGCAGTTCCCTCGGTCCTTGTCGAATGCGGTTTCCTCACCAACCCCACCGAAGCGCAATATGCGCAGACCGTCTCTTACCGTCAGCAACTGGCGGAGGAAATCGCGCGCGGCATTCGCGCCTCTTCGTCAGTGGCAAGCAGTTCGACTGCGGCACGCGTCGCCGACAGTGAAACTGTCCCGCTGCAACCGTTCATCGATCAAACGAAGCTCCGCGATCCTGACATTTCGCCTTCCAAACGCCCAAAACGTAGTTCACGATCGCGCGCCAAGCACAAGACATCCCACGCCTCGCGTTCGCAGGATGAAGCAACGGCTAACAAATTTAACGACAGCGGCAACACCAAAACCAAAGACAGAACGCCTCAGCACCTGGAGGACTGATTGGACTCGCCGATCTTAAGCTCGGCGCAAATGCGGGCTGCAGAAAGAGCGGCGTTCACCCGCGGCGTCCATGTCGAAGCGCTGATGAACCAAGCGGGCGCGGGCGTCGCACGCACCGTGCGCAAGTTTTTCCCGCACCCGGGAAAATGCATCGCCTACGCCGGCAAAGGTCATAATGGCGGTGATGCCCTGGTCGCCGCCGAACACCTCGCGCGCAGCGGATGGGAACTCGACATCAAACTCGCGTTCCTGGAAAGCGACTGCAGCGAACTGACGAGAAAAAAACTGGGCTCGGCCAAAGAGGCTGCTGACCGCCCCGCAGCATCACTCTCTGCAGTTCCACCTTTGGTTGTTCTTGATGGCTTGCTCGGTCTCGGCGCGAGCTCCTCGTTGCGCCAGCCAGTTCGAGTTGCCGCCCGCGAGATCAACCGCCTGCGCCGCGAGGAAAACGCATTTGTCTTTGCCGTCGACGTTCCCACGGGCATCGACAGCGATTCCGGCGAGGTCGATTCCGAAGATTGCGTCGTTGCGGATGTCACCGTCACGATCGGTTTCGCCAAACACGGCTTGATTGTCGATGAAGCGCTCGATTTCGTTGGGCGGCTGGAGATCGTTCGACTGGCTGATCTTCACGCCGGGGTTGCTTCGCCAGCGGAAATTGCGGCGTCGGCCGATTCGCTGCGCAACGTCGTGCCGCGTCGGAAATTTAGCGCTTACAAAAATCAATTCGGCCGCATTGGGGTTGTGGCGGGCTCACGCGGATTCATAGGCGCCGGGCTTTTAACGACGCAGGGTGCGCTGCGCGGCGGCGCCGGGCTGGTCGAACTCTTTGTGCCCGAAGACGTCTACCCGATCGCCGCCGGCATGGCGCCAATCGAAGCAATGGTGAAACCAGTCGAAAAGTACACTGAACTCCTCGATCACGATGTCGCGGCCTGGGCACTCGGGCCCGGCCTCGGCCAATGGCGCAGCCGCGAAATTCTCCAGCTAATCGAACGCGCCGAGCAACCGATGATCGTCGACGCCGATGGGCTAAATGTTCTCTCACAAAAGATGGATATATTGGTTGGTGCCAAAGGCCCGCGGCTCCTAACTCCGCACACCGGGGAGATGAAGAGGTTGTTTGATACCGCCAAAATGTCGCGTGCGGCTGTCGCGCAGAAGTTTTGTGGCGACTTTCCGGTCGCACTTTTGTTCAAAGGCAGCCGCACAATTGTCGCGGAGCGGAACAAGCCGGTGAGTTACAACACAACCGGCAACCCCGGGATGGCAAGCGGCGGAATGGGTGACGTGCTCACCGGTGTGTGCGCCGCGCTCGTCGGCCAGAGGTTATCTCTTTATGATGCGGCGCGCGTCGGCGCGTGGGTTTGCGGTCGCGCTGCGGAAATGTCGATCTTCCATTCGGGGCAAAGCGAGGAATCACTTCTCGCCCGTGACGTCCTCGATCACCTCGGCCCGGCGTTCAACGAACTGCACGCCTCGACGATTTAGGTTTCCGAGATAACGGACGAAATCGAGACATCTTTTAATGCATTCCTCCTCTGAGACCTCGTCGGTGGACGCGCCTTATCCGCGCACTCCTGGTTGGTGGGCGCGGTTGAAGAAAGCGCTCGGGCCGGTCGCGGTCGCTGCTGCCGTGATCGCGAAGTTCTTCGCGAAGCTGAAGTTCGTCCTCCTTCCCCTGCTCAAGTTTTTGCCCATGCTGCTCAAATCCGGCGGCACGATGCTGCTGATGATCTGGGTTTATACGGCAATGTGGGGTTGGAAGTTCGGTGTCGGGTTCGTGCTGCTTTTATTGGTGCACGAAGCTGGTCACCTGCTGGTGGCAAAGAAATTTGGGCTGAACGTCGGCGCGCCAGTCTTCATCCCGTTCATGGGCGCGTTTATCGCCTTGCGGGAAGCGCCGCGGAACGCATGGATGGAAGCGTGCGTCGGCATTGGCGGGCCGATGCTCGGGACGTTCGGCGCGCTCGTCTGCAATTTGTTAGGCGAAATGTTCGACGCGCCGGTGTTTATCGCGCTCGCCTGGTTCGGATATTTTCTCAACCTCTTTAACCTTACGCCAGTTGGCATGCTCGATGGCGGCCGCATCGTCACGGCAATGTCGCGCTGGCTTTGGTTGCCAGGCTTTGCCGGGCTGCTTTGGCTCGGCTGGAAATTCCCGAACTTCATCGTTTGGCTGATGATTTTCCTGTCGCTGCCGCGGATTGCGTCGCTGTTTCGCCGACGCACGGAAGAGGAACGGCGCTACTACGAAGTCACATCGTCGCAGCGCGGGATGATGTCGCTCTTGTATTTCGGCTTAATTCTCTCCCTCATTGGCGGGATGCACCTCGCCCAAAACGATCTTCACAAGCACGGCGTGCGCGCTCACGGGAAGGGACGGGACGTGCTCGTGCAGTAAGGAACGGCCGCGGGATCAGTGCTCCGAAACGAGTGCCCGATTGAGTGCCGCTGCGGATTCGCTTGTACCACGGCTACTCGAGTGCGAGTAGTTGCGTTGCTCGTCCCAACGAATGTTTGCATCACGGGTGAAAGTATTCATCGCAATGCGGTACTCACCTCGCGCCGGTAACTGGCGATGCGATAAAATGAATTGCGTCGGATCATAATAATTGCTCAGGTCACGCGCAAAGGCGGCGCGGCTCATGCCGATCTCGAGATTTTTGCGGATCTCGAAATGCAAATGCGCATCGTAGATGCCATGCGCCGTGCCCATGGTACCGATCTTTTCACCGCGGGTCACCGCCTGTCCACGCTGCACGAGGATTGTGTTTAGGTGTCCGTAGAGGGAGTCGATATTTTTGACCGTGCCATTTTCACGAAAGACGTGGCGGACAATGACCACATTCCCCCAGCCCATGTGACAATCGCGGGCGAATACGACCACACCATGGCCGATGCTGTAAATCGGATCACCCAGATCGGTATCACCGCCGCGAATGCCGTCCCAATCTTCGCCAAGATGTCCGTGGGAACGGAATCCGCGCGCTTTGTAGTAACCTTGTCCGTCCGGCTTGCCGACTGGGAAATCGAAGCCGTTTGCAAGTTTCGTGAACGCTGTCTCACTGCGCAGATTGAGCCCTTGTGACCAAGGCCAGCCTGACCTGCGCGATTCTCGATCTTCGGCCGGTTGCGAAGCAGTGATGAACTGCTTCGCCGCCGCTGCGGCGCGCGCCGCTTGCAACTGCGCTTCTTTCTCGACTTTTTCCCGTGCCAGCGCTCCGGCTTTGCGCATCTGTTCGGGCGTAATCTTCGGCGCAACGGATCGGTTGTAGTGCACCGCTGGCGGCAATGCTTCGGAAGCTCGCTCTTTTACTTCCTCATCAACGCCGGAAAGCCTTGGTGAGGCTGCGAATTGCCCTGGGCTTTCACGCGCGATTTCAATTTGCTGGCCAAAACTGCGCGCGAGGAGCGTGAAGGTGAAACAAGCCCCGGTGACGAACCCCGCCCGCATAAGCGCGCCCGTTTTAGCGAAATGCATGTGACGTGGCAAGCAGTTGTTCACATTTATTCACAGCGTGTGCTTCGGGCCCTCAACCCATTTGTTTCGGCGCAGTCACGCGCACGACCGGCAATGGAAACCGCAGCCGGAGTTCGTCACCGAGATAAATCTCGACATGATGAATCCCGTATTGCTGGAACTGCACGCCCCCGAAATAATGCACGTTCGTCGCGTGGCCTTCCATTTCCCGCAGCACAAATTCCACCTCGGCTTGAGCGATCACCTGCTGCTCGTCCACACCGACGATGCGTGAGCGCTGCCGGAATTTACCCGAGCCGCTGCACCAACGCGCCCAGATGCAAAGCCTCATCCAATTGACCGGCAGCGCGGGCGCGGGGATGACGTTGACCACGCCGACGAGTGTCTGCATTCCGTTGAACTCGCAGCGCACATCCTCGCAGAGCACGCAGCTCTGGAGATCGGGCAGGATGACGTCAGTTTCCATTACATCGCGCCGCGCAGCAGCAAGATGGCCAGCAGGAGGGCAAGCGCAATTCGGTAAATGGCGAAAGGCGCAAAACCGCGGTTGCGCACCCAGCGCATGAACCATGCGACCACCACCAATGCGACGACGAACGAAACGACAAACCCGATGCCGAGGACGATCCACTGGTGCGTGTTCACCGCGAGCGGTGCGATATTTCCCTCCAGCTCGGTCCGGCGGTTTGGCACGATCGTTTTGAGAAAATCATAGCCGGTCGCGACCAGCATCGTTGGCATCGAGAGGAAGAAAGAAAACTCGAGCGCAGCCGGGCGCGACATCCCGGCGACTTGACCAGCAGCGATCGTCGCCATCGAGCGCGACGTGCCCGGAAAAACGGCGGAAAGGATTTGCGCCGCACCGATCCA
>DASQXY010000279.1:0-5761 GCA_035639455.1 Chthoniobacterales bacterium
GCGCGCGTGGCCGGACCAATCCCCCTGCCGACGTTGATCGAAAAATTTACGGTGAACCGCTCACCCCATGTCGACAAAAAATCGATGGAGCAATTCGAGATTCGGACACACAAACGGTTGCTCGACATCATCGACCCGACCGCAAAGACCGTGGACGAACTGAAGAAACTGAACCTGCCGGCCGGCGTCGACATCACCATAAAGATTTAATTTGGAAACCAGAAACCCAGGAAAGGCTTGATAAAATCCACGACAGAAATTTTCAGCGCGCCTCCATGGATTCCTGGCTTGCGAATTCAACGTTCTTGGCATGAGCATCGGATTACTCGGACAGAAAATCGGCATGACCAGCGTCTACGACGCCGCGGGCAAGCTGCACCCGGTGACCGTGATTGCGGCGGGCGATAACGTTTTGCTGCGTCGCCTAACAAACGACAACGATGGCTATTCCGCCGTGCAGGTTGGCTTTGATTCGCAAAGTGAATCGCGTCTGAACAAGGCTGAGCACGGCGCGTTCAAGAAAGCGGGCGTGGAGCCGAAGAAGTTTGTGCGCGAGTTCCGGCTCACAGCTGATCTGCCGGAAGGCGAAGTGAACCTGAGCGTGGCGCAATTTCAGCCCGGCGATTTTGTCGATGTAACCGGCCGTTCGAAAGGCAAAGGCTTCCAGGGCGTGATGAAGAAACATAATTTTGCCGGCCAGGGTGCGTCACACGGCTCAAAAACGCATCGACGCAGCGGCGCGATCGGCAACCGTTCCACGCCTGGTCGGATTTGGAAGAACATGGGCATGCCTGGTCACCTCGGTAATGAGCGTGTAACCGTGCAGAACCTCCGCGTAATGCAGGTGCGCGAGGCGGAGAAGATCATTCTCGTCAGCGGCGCGGTGCCGGGGCCGAATGGCAGTTACGTGATCGTTAGGCCGGCGGTTAAGCATCCGGAAAAGATTCTCGCGGTACACGCTGAGCACCGGAAACACGACGAGGAAGAAGCGGCCAAGAAGCCGGCGATCACTGTTCGATAACGATGAACCCGAAAGTTTTGAGCAAAGCCGCCGCGAAAGAAGCGAAGATCGAGGTCATTGAGGACGGGCGTGGTTCGCAGGCCGTGCACGATGTCGTGGTCGCGATGCGTGCGGCGCGGCGCTCCGGGACGGCGAACACGAAGACGAAAGCCGAAGTCGATTTATCTGGTGCAAAGCCGTGGCGTCAAAAGGGAACCGGTCGCGCGCGTGCCGGTTACAAATCATCGCCCATCTGGCGCGGCGGCGGCGTCGTGTTTGGACCCAAGCCGCGCGATTACTCCAAGAAAACCTCAAAGAGTCTGCGGCGGCTCGCGTTTCAGAAAGCGTTGAGTGAGCGCATTAAGGCTGGTGACGTGCTCACGGTCGACAAATTCGTGGTCCCACATTTGAAGACCAAGGCATTTGTCGAGCTTCTGCGGAAGCAAACCGATGCCGAGAAGGTGCTCGTTCTCTCGGACTCCTTCGATCAGAAGACGTTCAAAGCCGCACGGAACGTGAAATCGGCGCGATTGGCGACTGCTGCTGATGTGAACACCGAGCAGTTGCTCGCGTGCGAGAAAATTTTGGTGACGCAGGCGGCGCTCGAGAAACTAGCGGAAAGGATCAACGGAAAATGATGGAAGCGCACGAGATCATCCAGACCGCGTCATTGACCGAGAAGTCGACGCTAATGAGTGAGAAGCAGAATAAGTATGTCTTCCGTGTTCATCCGCGCGCGAACAAGATCCAGATCAAACAGGCAGTGGAGCGGATGTTCCAGAAGCACGTCGTCAACGTGAACACCTGCAATTACGAAGGCAAATGGGCACGCGTCCGCGGTCCATATGGCCGCAAGCCGAGCTGGAAAAAGGCGATCGTCACTTTGAAGGAAGGCGAGAAAATCGACCTGGTATGAGGAAGAATGACGAAGCACGAATGCCGAATGACGAACGAATGACGAAGCAGGAAATTCGTCACTCGTTATTGGTCATTCGTCGTTTTGAAGTATGGCTCTGAAAACTTTCCGCCCACTCACTCCTGTTCTGCGGTTTAAGCAGCTGCCCGCTTTCGACGAGCTCACGAAGTCACGGCCAGCGAAAAGTCTGCTCGAGCCGAAAAAGAAAAGTGGGGGCCGCAACAATTTCGGCCGGCTCACCTCACGTCACATCGGCGGCGGGCACAAACAGCATTACCGCAAGGTCGATTTTAAACGCCGCAAGCATGGCGTGACCGCGGAGGTCATCGGCATCGAGTACGATCCGAACCGCTCGGCGCGCATCGCTCTTGTTAAGTACGCTGACGGCGAGCTGAGCTATATCCTCGCGCCGAATGGGCTCGCTGTTGGGGCGACAGTCGCCGCCGGCCCCGATGTCGCGCCGGACCTGGGGAACGCGCTGCCACTCCGGGCGATTCCGTTGGGCACGAACATCCACAACATCGAGCTCACGCCCGGTCGCGGTGGACAGATCGCGCGCAGCGCCGGTCAGCAAGCCACGTTGAACAACATCGAAGGCGATTACGCGCTGGTGAAAATGCCATCGGGCGAGGTGCGCCGAATTCACGCGAGTTGTTTCGCGACCATCGGACAGGTCGGAAATGTCGATCACATGAACGTGGCCGCCGGTAAGGCCGGCCGTTCGCGTTGGTTAGGCCGCAGACCGCACGTGCGCGGAATGGCGATGAACCCGATCGATCACCCGATGGGCGGCGGGCAAGGTAAGTCGAAAGGCGGCGGCGGCCGGCATCACCCGGTCAGTCCGTGGGGCCGGCTCGCGAAAGGGTTCAAGACACGCGCAAAGTACAAGCCGAGCGACAGATTCATTTTAGAAAGGAGAAGGTCGAAGAAGAAAATCTGACTGTGAATCGTAACTCGTGAATCGAGAATCGTGCGATGGTGAAGCGATTCCGGACTCTCGAATCTCGGGTCACGAATCACTTGCAATTTATGGCTAGATCGTTGAAGAAAGGACCTTTCATCGAGTCGCATCTTCTGGAGAAGATCGACAAGATGAACGCCTCGGGCGCAAAAAAGGCGATCAAGACCTGGTCGCGTCGGTCGATGGTGACGCCGGACTTTGTCGGCCACACGTTTTTGGTGCACAACGGCAAGACGTTTAACAGCGTCTTTATCACCGAGAACATGGTCGGGCACAAGCTCGGTGAATTTTCGCCTACGCGCGTGTTCAAAAAGCACGGTTCGCATACGGCGAAGGTCACGAAGTAATTTCAAATTGACGATCGCGGGTTGCAGATTGAGGCAGTCGCGGCGAGGGCGCCGGCTGCTGCAATTTGCAATTTTAAATCTGCAATTTGCAATTGGGGTTTGCGCGCGAGCGCAACAGGGCAGTTCTTTGTCAGAATCCAAGATTGAAAACGCGGAACACGCCGTGACGGCGGAGGCGTTGCTCGCGCAGAACGAAGAACTGCGGCGGCAATTGTCGATCGAGCAGGAGTCGGTCAAGACATTAACCGCGAGCCTGGCGGAATCGAACGCCGAGGCCGAGTTATTCCGGCGCAAGTTCGCCGATCTAAGTTTGCGGATGGAAGCGCTCGGGTTGGCTTCGGCAAACAAAGATCGGGCGAAGCTCGAGCAGCGGTTGCTCGCGGCGGTGAGCGACTTGCAGCTCGCACAGAAGGAGCGCGACGGATATCGCGATCAGATGCTGCAGTTGAATGAAGCGGTGCTGCGGTACCTGAAAACGTCGCAAGGCGGCGACGCGCAGGCGCGAATGGACGTGGAAGCGCAGTTGCGCGGCGTCAATGGGCTGGTGACAAAATCGACAACTCGAGCGGCGGAGGCGCGACCAAATCTGCTCGACGGCACTGTAATCAGCCTGAAGGACGAATGGTCGTTTGTGGTCGCGAACCTAGGGGAGAAACACGGGGTCAAAATTGGGATGCCGCTGCGGGTCATGCGCGGTGGGCAAAAGATCGCGACGCTCCGCGTGGTCGACGTGCGCCAGCAGATTTGCGGCGCCGTCATTGAGGATTCGGGAAAAGAGAAAATAAAGGTCGGAGATCGGCTTCAGGTCGATGCCCAACCGAATGTGAGTGCAAGATAGAACAGTTGAAGCGATGAAGCGTTGAAGCGGTCGAGAATCGGACCCGCTGCAACCGTTGAATGCTTCAACGCTTAAACAAAACAATGGAAGTTAGATCGATATACAGGTATGCGCGGATCTCGCCTTTTAAGGTGCGGGAAGTGACGCGCGAGATTCAGGGTCTGCCGGTTTCGGCGGCGCTCGATATCCTCGCGTTCACGCCGAAGAAGGCAGCGTTCCTGATCAATAAAACACTCAAGAGCGCGATCGCGAACGCGGAGAACAACGCGCAGCTCAAGGCCGACGGTCTCGTTGTGAAAGAAGCGGTCGTCGGCGAAGGGCCTACGTTCAAGCGCATTATGGCGCGGGCCCGTGGTAGCGCGAGCCGAATTCTAAAGCGGACGAGTCACATTCGCATTGTTCTTTCGGATGAGATTCCGATCGAAACGCGCGAGACACGAAAGGCCAAGCGCAAGGCGGAAGAGAAAGCCGCGAAAAAAGAAGGCGAGACTGGCGAAGCAACGACAAGACCGGCGGCGAAGAGGAAAAGACCAAAGAAGAGAACGGCCGGAAAGAAATGAAGGTTAAGAAGAAAATGAACAATACGAAAGGAGTAAGGGAGTAATGGAGTGATGGAGCAACGCTGGAACAGCGAGTGAATGGAAACCCCATTACTCTAGTACTCCAAGACTCCACTATTCCCAAGATTTGGTATGGGACAAAAAGTGAATCCGATTGGGTTTCGACTCAGCGTGACCCGCGACTGGCGTTCGCGCTGGTATGCCTCGCCGCAGGAGCTGCCGGCGTTTTTGCACAGCGATCTTGAGATCCGAAACTACGTCAAAAAGAAGCTGCAGTTCGCGGCGGTATCGAAGATCGTGATCGAACGCGCTTGGAACTCGATTCGCGTGACCATTCACACGGCGCGCCCGGGCATCGTGATCGGTCGCAAGGGCGCTGAGATCGAGAAAATGACGGAAGAGATCTCGAAGATGGCCCAGGGCAAACAAATCAAGATCGATATCCAGGAGATCAAGACGCCTGAGCTCGACGCGCAGCTGGTGGCCGAGAACGTCGCGCTGCAGATCGAGCGGCGCATCGCGTATCGTCGCGCCATGAAGAAAGCCGTCCAGACCTCGATGGATTTCGGCGCGCAGGGAATCCGGTTGCGTTGCTCGGGCCGGTTGAACGGCGCCGAGATCTCGCGCTCCGAATGGTACCGCGAAGGCAAAGTGCCGCTGCACACGCTGCGCACCGGAATCGATTACGGCTTTGCCGAAGCGAACACCGTTTACGGGAAGATCGGCGTCAAATGCTGGATTTGTAAAAAGCAAGAAGCGCAGGCCGAGCAGCCCACGCCAGCGGCAATTCCACCACCGCCGGCTGAGCCGCAGCCCGCTGAAGTTTAGGAGAATTCTTATGCCCTTGATGCCGAAACGCGTGAAGTATCGCAAGTCCCAGCGCGGGACCCGCAAAGGGACAGCCTCGCGTAATCTTAGAATCGACTTTGGCGAATTCGGGTTGCAAACACTCGAGCGCGCTTGGATCACGAACACGCAGATCGAAGCCGCGCGTGTCGCGTTGACCCGTAACATGAAGCGCAAAGGCAAACTTTGGATCCGCATTTTCCCGGATAAATCCGTCACAGCGCGTCCACCGGAAACGCGAATGGGTAAAGGGAAAGGCCAGCCCGAGTACTGGGTCGCAACAGTACGGCCGG
>DASQXY010000280.1:0-5209 GCA_035639455.1 Chthoniobacterales bacterium
GTCGGCGAAAACATTGTCTTCTGCGCCACCGGCATTAGTGACAGCGCATTGCTGCGCGGCGTCAAATCACAGGGAATGACTGCGATCACCAACTCAATCCTGATGCGGGCCAAGAGCAAAACCGTCCGGTTCATCGGCGCCCGGCATAATTTGCAGCAGAAGACCATCCATCTGCGCTCTACGAATCGCGAACATCTGATTTAGGAACATAGCCCTGCTGATCTGTGCCCCAGCGGAGCTCGACTGAATAGCCAATAGGAGCTCGCAGCCAAAGACGCCCGCGGGCCGCACAGGCTAGAAGCCTATGTTCCGGCTCGACACGCGCGTTGCCATTCGTACATGATCGGCAGCCGAACCTGTGGCTTATGAGAACAAGAAGACGAGAACCGGTCCCGAAAACTGCCCTTTCCAAAGAGAACGGCTGTGTTGTTGATACGAAATGGAGACTCGGCGCGCTGAGTTATCACGCCTCGGCTGTCGGCAAAGAGCAGGCCACGCCTTCGAGTGAAATCGTTCGCCTGCCCGAGATCGTGATTTACGACCACATCTGTTTCGGCGGAGCGTATGCCCGCACGAACCTGAGCTTCCACTACATCGGCGATTTCTGGAACGACCGGATGAGCTCAATCATCGTCGTGAGCGGTGTCTGGCGTTTTTACCGCGACGAATATTACAAAGGCCCGCACTGGGACCTCGGCCCCGGATACTACGAGAGCTTCTTCACGGAAAAAGGTCCGGACGACGTCGTCAGCTCATTCCAGTGCATCGCGCTGACCTAACAAGCAGCGTGGGTTAAGAACGAAATTTATATCGTCGAATTCTCGGGCCCCCGTCTGTCACTGTGAAGCTCAATCACATCCATCTTGGGGTGCGCGATCTTCCCACAGCTCTGCACTGGCTCGATACAGTCTGGCAACTGAAGCCTCAGTTCCGGAACGAGCGGATGGCGACGATCCCATTCGGCTCCTTCATCATAATTCTCGACGTTGCTGAGGCAGACCGTCCCGCTACGATCGGCCTTCGAAAGCGAGGACTGCGATCGTGACTTCCGTGTGGCCGTCAAACGAGGTGGCGTGCCGCTCGAACCGCCAAGCAACAAGCCGTGGGGCGCCCGCTCTGCGTACGTCGAGGGCCCACTTGAGGTGATTTCTTGGTGCTAGCGGCTTACCCAAGCACCCGAGCCGAACGTAACCGAACCTTCTAAGAACATTTTCCGCGCAGCCCAGGAGCGGGTGAAGTCGGAGTCGCCGTGGCTGTAGTTGTCAAGGACGGGGGACGGTCTTCGCGCAGTTTTTCGCGCTCGCGAGGGACGCCTGATTTCCTGGACGGCTTGGCTCGTGTGTTGCAGGGTCCAAGTGTTCATTTCAGACGAATGGTCGCAATCCAGAAATCGACCGCGCGCGTTTGCCAACTTTTTATCGGGGGCGAATGGCGTGATGCTCAGCACACGAACAGGTCGCCGGTTTACAATCCGTCGACCGGGGAAGTAGTCGCCGAGACCCCGCTGTGCGGAATCGAAGAGGTGAACGCGGCAATTGCCGCAGCGTATTGTGCGTTTCCTGCTTGGAGCGAAACGCCGCCAGTCGAACGCGCGCGATTGCTGTTTCGCTTTAAAACGCTGCTCGAGGATAAGTTCGAGGAGATTGCGCGCTGCACGACCCGAGAGCATGGCAAAACGGTGGTCGAATCGCGCGCCGAATTGCGGCGTGGCATCGAGATGGTCGAGTTTGCATGTGGTGTGCCGTCGCTGCTCACCGGCGAATCGCTTGAGAACATCGCGCGCGGGATCGATTGCGAAACCGTACGGCAGCCGCTTGGCGTCTGCATTGGGCTCACGCCGTTCAATTTCCCGGCGATGATTCCGCTCTGGATGTATCCGGTCGCACTCGCCTGCGGCAACACGTTCGTGCTGAAGCCGAGCGAAAAAGTGCCGCTCACATCGATGATGATCGCGCGACTGCTCGAGGAGGCGGGTGCGCCGCCAGGAGTGTTCAACATTGTGCACGGCGGGCGCGAATGCGTGGATGCACTACTCGCGCACCCAGAGCTTCGAGCTGTCTCCTTCGTCGGCTCGACCCCGGTGGCGCGGCATGTCTATCTAGCTGGAACGCGTCATGGTAAACGCGTACAAGCCAATGGTGGCGCCAAGAATTTCGTTCTCATTATGCCGGATGCGGACCTGGAAAAGGCAGCGTGCGGAGTGATCGAAGGCGCGTTTGGCTGCGCGGGCGAACGTTGCATGGCGAGCTCGACCGCAGTGATGGTCGGGCCGGCGGCCGAAGCGTTGCTGCCGACTGTGATGGCTGGAGTCAAACGGATCAGGGTTGGTCCGACGGATCGCGAGCCGCAACCGGACATGGGTCCGTTGATCACACGAGAACATCGCGATCGAGTCGCGAGTCTGATCGACATCGGCGCAAAGGAAGGAGCGAAGATTCTCGTTGATGGCCGCGGTGTAAAAGTGAATGGCGGCAACGGATTTTTCCTCGGTGGCACAATACTGGACGAGGTGCGAGACGGAATGACAGTTGCGCGCGAGGAAATCTTTGGACCGGTCTTGAACGTGATGCGCATGGACGATCTCGATGCGGCAATCGAGTTGATCAACCGTTCGCCCTATGGGAATGGCGTCTCCATTTTCACGCGCTCAGGCAAAGCAGCGCGTGAGTTCAAGCATCGGGTGAAAACCGGCATGGTCGGCATTAACATCAGCGTCCCGGCATCGACGGCTTGGTTCCCGTTCAGCGGGTGGGGCGAATCGTTTTTTGGCGACTTGCACATGCAAGGCAGGGAAGGTGTGCAGTTTTTCACGCAACAAAAGGTGATCATGAGCCGCTGGTTCAGTGAGGGCGAAGGGGCCGTCTGGAACGCAAAATAGAGCGGAACACGCGTGCGAACCGGCACCTGATCATCTACGCTTCAACCCAAGATGGTCGCCATTCATCGAGAGGCACTGACGGAAAAGGTTCTCGCCGGGGGACGGATTTCGTCGGATGACGCGATCGACCTTTACCGATGGCCGTTGGAGGAGCTCGGCGCGTTGGCGGATAAGCGGAGACGGCAAGCGAAGCGGTTAGCCTACAATGGCCACGGTAACGAGATCGTTACGTATATTGTCGATCGCAACATCAATTACACGAATGTATGTAACGTTTATTGTAAATTCTGCGCGTTTTATCGCACCGAAAAGGACGCCGATCATTACGTGCTGTCATTCGAGGAGATCGATCACAAGCTCGATGAACTGACGGCGGCGGGTGGCGTGCAGATTTTAATGCAGGGCGGCCATCATCCAAAGCTGCCGTTCCGGTGGTATATCGATCTTCTCTGCCATATTCGGCAAAAATACCCGCACATTAACATCCACGGGTTCAGTCCGCCGGAATTTCAGCATTTTGCGGAGACATTTGGGATGTCGCTGCGCGACGTGCTTTCGGAATTCAAAAACGCCGGACTCGGCTCCATTCCCGGCGGAGGCGGGGAAATTTTGGTGGATCGCGTGCGGAGAAAAGTCTCGCCGCTCAAGATCGATAGTAACGGTTGGCTGGAAGTGATGCAGGTTGCGCACGAGCTCGGGTTGAAATCGAGCGCCACAATGATGTTCGGGCATGTGGAAACAATCGAAGATCGCATTGAGCATTTGCAGCGCGTTCGCGAGCAGCAGGATAAAACTGGTGGATTCACCGCATTTATCTGCTGGACCTTTCAACCACAGCACACGGCATTGAAGATCGACAATCCAACTGGTGTGGCCGAGTACCTGCGGACCCAAGCACTCTCACGAATTTTTTTGGACAATATCGAGAACATCCAGAGCTCGTGGGTGACACAGGGGCCCGGCATCGGACAGGTCGCGCTCAAATACGGGGCAAACGATTTCGGCTCGGTGATGATGGAAGAGAACGTGGTGAGCAGTGCCGGCACCACATTTCGCCTCAACGCGCAACAGATCGAATCGCTTATTCGGGATGCCGGTTACGAGCCGCGACGTCGCAACAATTGGTACGAGCTTTTGAACTAAACGTCTCGGGTCCTTGTCTATGGACAGGCGCGGTCGCGCCTCATTGCCAAATCCCGCCTTGACGACTCCGCCCTTCTTCTCTAATAGGCGCGTGTCCCGCGTCACGACTCGGCGCGGGACAATGCTTGTTTAATCAATGAGAGTGATTCGCCGACCTCTTCGCTATCCGGCGTTTTGGGTTGGCATTGTTTTCGCGGCGTTTGCCACGCCTGCGCAGACACAAAATCCCGGTGCGGAGACCGCGCCGATTGTCCGCTCAATTGAAGTGCAATACAGCGGGCCGGCGACGATCAGCAAAGACCGGATTCTGGCGCAAATGCGGACACGAGTGGGTCGGCCGTACTCTGAGGAAATAGTCAACGAGGACATTACAAGTCTCTACAAGACCGGCGCGGTTTTGAATGTGCGCATCTTTGCACAGCCGCAAGCCAACGGCGTGAAGGTGGTCGTGGCCGTGCAGACGCGCTCCGTGGTGCGTGAAATTGTGATTGACGGCGCACAGGCGGTGAAGCCGCAAAAGATCCGTAAAGCCATCCCCATAAAGATCAACTCACTCGTGAAGGAGGAAGATCTGGAGAAAGGTCGGGAGGACATCATCGATATCTATCGCGCGAAAGGATTCAATGATGCTGATGTGCAATTCCGTGTCGAGCCCCTCGACGAAAAGCGCGGAACCGCGCGCGTGACCTATACGATCAACGAAGGCATCAAGGCGGCAGTCAGCCGCATCAATTTTGAAGGCAACGAGCACTTTAGTGATCGCACGCTGCGCAAGCAGATGAAGACCCGAGGCAAGACGCTGTTCTATTACCTCGATAAATCCGGTCGCTTGGATGAGACGCAATTGCAGCAGGACCTAGACAGCATCCGCGAGTTCTACCAGAACCACGGCTACATCGACGCCGAGGTGAAAGACGTACGCAAGCAGCGCGCCGATGGCCGTATGACGATCACCATCGTGGTGAATGAAGGAACGCAATATCACGTTGGCAAAATTTCCATCAGCGGCGAAAAAGTGACGAGCGAAGACAAGATTCGCGCCCTTCTGAAGATGAAGGAAGGCAGCGTCTATTCGCCGAAAGCCTTGCACGACGACGCGAAGGCGGTGGCGGATGCTTATGGCAGCGGCGGCTATGTCGATCTTGTGATCACCCCACAGGGAAGCCCGGGCGGACCGGGTGTCATCGA
>DASQXY010000281.1:0-9438 GCA_035639455.1 Chthoniobacterales bacterium
AGACAAACTCGACCGTCGAGACCAAAACTGTGTTGAAACTTGGAAAGGGAACGCGAGCTGTAACCAGCGTCTCGAACATCTGTGCTCGGCGCTCCGGCACAAAGAGTTTGCCGCGCCCGGAAAGAAAAAAGAGCAGACCCACGGCAACGCGCGCCACGAGAATTCCCAGCCATTGCCACGCATGCAATTCGCTCAACGCGCTTCGCACCCAGGTCATCGCATTCATCGGATGAATCGCTCCCAGTGTTTATTCCTTCTATCGGTCACATTGGAGCGGAATAATCACGCTATCTCACGTCTCCAAAACCCGCAGCGTTGCCTGGATGAAAAAAGGTGAAGGCGTTTACAACGTGGTCGTGATCGGGGCGGGCACGGCCGGTTTGGTCACGGCGGCGGGAACGGCCGGCCTCGGCGGACGCGTCGCGCTGATCGAGCGCAATTTGATGGGCGGTGATTGCCTCAATTTCGGTTGCGTCCCGAGCAAGGCGCTCATCTCTTCGGCGCGTCTGGTTCATCGAATTCGCGAATCGGAGAAATGGGGCTTGGATCGACAATCACCCCAGTTCGTGTTCGAAAAAGTCTTTAGGCGAATGCGCGCGCGCCGGGCGAAGATCGCGCCGCACGACTCACAGGAGCGGTTCGAGTCATTAGGCGTGGATGTGTTTCACGGCGAAGCGCGCTTCATTTCGCCGCAGGAAATCGAAGTCGATGGTCAGAGACTTCGCGCGAGAAATTTCGTCATCGCCACCGGCAGCCGCGCGGTCATTCCAAAAATCGAAGGCGTCGAGGACGTCCCCTATTTCACGAACGAAACGATTTTCGATGAGCTGAAACACAAACCCGAGAGCATGATCGTGCTCGGCGGCGGTCCGATCGGCTGCGAGCTGGGGCAGGCGCTCAGCCGACTCGGGGTCAAGGTAACGATTGTCGAGTACGTGCCGCAGCTCCTCGCTCCGGAAGACGTCGACGTTGGCCAATTCATGCAGGAGCGCTTCGAAGCTGAAGGAATTCGGGTACAGCATTGCACTCAAGCAACCCGCCTCTCTTTGCACGACGGCGCGATCGCACTGGAAGGCATTTACAAACCGCCCGGCGCGGAACAAGGCTCACCGGTCCAATTTACCGGGAGCGCGCTGCTCGTAGCGACGGGTCGTTGTCCAATGTTCAAAGCGCTTAACCTGGACGCGGCCGGCGTTAAGTACACCGCAAACGGCGTCGAAGTGAACGATTATCTGCAAACTTCGCAGCCGCACATCTACGCCGCGGGTGACATCGCCAACCGGCTCAAGTTCACACACACCGCTGATTACACGGCGCGCGTGGTCATCCGGAACATCCTCATGCCGTTTCAATTTCTGCGAGAGAAAGTCGATTGGTCGGTTGTTCCATGGTGCACCTACACCGACCCCGAAGTGGCGCACGTCGGCATCAGCGAAAAGGAAGCGAAGCAAAGAAACATCAATCACGATTTGTTCGTTGTGCCGCTCGAGGATGTTGATCGTGCGGTCGTAGAAAGCGAAGAAAGCGGCTTCGCCAAGATTCTTACGGCCAAAGGCTCGGACAAAATCCTCGGCGCGACGATTGTAGCGCCGCATGCCGGGGATTTATTGCACGAGTTCGTCCTGGCAATGAAAGCGGGAATCGGTCTCGGGAAGATTGCATCGACAATTCACGCTTATCCGACTTTCGCCGAGCTGGCGCGCAAAGCCGCCGACAAATACAACCGGACGCGCCTGACCCCGCGCGCGAAGAAATTTTTCACATGGCTTTACGCCCGCGCGCGCAGATGATCTGTTCGGGTAGCGCACGCGTCTCGCGTGCTGGTGAGCGCGTCCTCGTGATCACGAACTTTCTCGAAAGACTGTTTCGGCGGGAGGCCGAAACCCACACGCGAGGACACATGTGCTACCCAGATTGCGCCGCTGCAACGCTATAACCGTGCATCACGCGTTGGGTTCTAAGAGCACAATCGGCCGTCTTGTGTTGCTGATCGCCACCATCCTCGCGCTTTTCCTCGCGATGAAACTCCTGCCGGTTCAGCAATGGCTCAGGAGCTTCAACGAGTGGGTCGGCCACTTGGGCGTCGCCGGGATTTTCATTTTCGTTGGCGTGTATGCAGTCGCGACCGTTTTGCTTGCCCCGGGCGCGATTCTTACCATTGGCGCCGGGTTCGGGTTTGGGTTGTGGAAAGGTTTTCTCGCCGTTTCGGCTGGCGCGACGGTCGGCGCGTCGTTGGCTTTTCTCGTCGCGCGCTTCATCGCCCGCGACAAAATCGAAGCGATCGCGCAGCGAAACGACAAATTCCGCAAGATCGACAGCGCGATTGCAGACCGAGGCGCTAAGCTGATCTTCCTGCTCCGCCTCAGCCCGGTCATTCCGTTCAATCTGAGCAATTATTTCTACGGACTCACCGGCGTTAGATTTTGGCCGTATGTACTGGCGAGCTGGATCGGCATGATGCCAGGCACATTTCTCTACGTTTACATCGGCACGGCCGGGAAAGCCGCTGTCGCTGCCGCGGCCGGGGGCGAGGCGGTCAAGCATGGCTGGCAATATTGGACGTTCTTAAGCGTCGGTTTCGCAGCGACGATCATTGCCACGATGTGGGTCACGAAAATTGCACGTGGTGCACTGCAAGCGCGCGCGCCCGTGAAGAACTGAGGCGCGCCCGAATCGCGAAATAATCAGCGATGAAAATCAAAGCCGTTGCTTTCGATGTCATCGAGACGCTTTTCGACATCCAGCCCCTGGAGAAGAAGTTGAAGGCGGCCGGTCTGCCGAGCGGGTCGCTCAAGCTCTGGTTCGCGCGTGTGCTGCGGGACGCGTTTGCGCTGGAGATTGCCGGCGAATACAAAACATTCGCTGAAGTGGGCGGGACGACGCTTGAAGCGCTGTTTCGCGAGCACCAAGTCGAGACGGAAAGATCGACAATGACCGATATCATCAAATCGTTTGCCGAGCTGCCGCCCCACTCCGACGTGCAACCGGCGTTCGAAAGCGTGCGCACGGCAAAACTGGCAATCGTGCCGCTGACCAATGGTAGCGCGGAAACAACAAAGAAGATGTTCCAGCACGCGCAGCTCGATAATTTTCTCGAGCGCTGCATCAGCATCGATGAGGTCAAGCATTGGAAGCCCGCGCGCGAGGTTTACTTGTACGCCGCCAAAAGTCTCGACCTTGATCCGGCCGAGCTCGCGTTGGTTTCCGCGCACGATTGGGACGTTCACGGAGCAAAACGCGTAGGGCTCGTCACCGGTTTCGTCCAACGCAACGCAGTTTTCTCCGCTACGACGGCTCAAGCCGACGTTAGCGGTCGCACGTTGAGCGAAGTTGCAGAAAGTCTTTTGCGCCTTTGACGCGCAAAGCGGCGCGTGCGGCCCCACGCTATCACCGCGCTTTTCAGGAATAAACGAACCTGATAAGGCTTCGAATCGTTATGATCGAAGCCTATTCGAAAGAAACTGTCGTTCGCCAGCGATACGCGGCGGGAGCAAAGGAGCGAGCGGAGAAGCTTTGTTGTCCCGTCGATTACAATTCCGACTTTCTCAAAGTCATTCCGCAGGAAGTGATCGAGCGCGATTACGGTTGTGGTGATCCGTCGCGTTACTTGCAACAAGGCGAAGTAGTTGTCGATCTTGGCAGTGGCACGGGAAAAATCTGCTACATCGCCGCGCAAATCGTCGGGCCGAAGGGCAAAGTCATTGGCGTTGATATGACTGATGAGATGCTCGAGATCGCGCGTCGCAGCGCTCCGATGGTGGCCGAGCGGATCGGTTACGCGAACGTTGAGTTCCGCAAGGGCCGCATCCAGGACCTGGCGCTCGACCTCGAACTGCTGGATCGACAATTGAAGGAATACCCGATTACCGATGCCGCGTCATTCCTCGCAGCGGACGAGCTCGCCGAAGAACTGCGCATCAAACAGCCGCTCATCGCCAGCGACTCGGTCGATGTCGTCGTTTCCAATTGCGTGCTCAACCTGGTGGAGCCGAAATCGAAGCACCGACTCTTCGAAGAAATTTTCCGTGTGCTCAAAAAAGGTGGGCGCGCCGTTATCTCCGACATCGTCAGCGACGAAGAAGTCCCGGAAGAAATGCAAAATGATCCTGCGCTTTGGAGCGGCTGCATCTCCGGCGCTTTGACCGAAGAAGGTTTGCTCGCTGCGTTCGAGAACGCCGGGTTCTACGGAATCCAAATCCTCAAGCGTGATGTCGAGCCGTGGCGCACCGTGCAGGGAATCGAATTTCGCTCGATCACGATTGAGGCCTTCAAGGGAAAACAGGGGCCGTGTTTCGAGCGCAACCAGGCGGTCATTTATCGCGGGCCGTTCAAGGAAGTGCTCGATGATGACAATCACCGGATGGAACGCGGCCGGCGCTACGCCGTTTGCGACAAGACTTACAACCTTTACAAAAAGGCGCCCTATCGCGAGTTCTTTGAATTCATCGATCCGATCATCGATGTTCCGCTGAACGAGGCGAAATCGTTCGACTGTTCGCGCACGTCGTTGCGGCATCCGAAAGAAACCAAAGGCCAGGATTACAACGCGACCATCGAAGCTAACAGTCAATGTTGCGACGGCGGGAGTTGTTGCTGAACGCAAGAGTTTTGCGAGTCAATGATTTCGGTTCTGATTTTTGTTGCGACTTGCTTTCTCGCCTATTGCAACGGTGCAAATGACAACTTCAAAGGTGTCGCGTCGCTGTTCGGTAGTCGAACGTGTAATTATCGGACTGCGATTTCGTGGGCGACCGTCACCACGTTCGCCGGTTCGATCGTGTCGATCTTCCTCGCGCAAACACTGCTCAGGAAATTCAGCGGCAAAGGCATCGTGCCGGATCACTTCGCGGGCTCAGAATATTTTCTGCTCGCGGTCGCCTTCGGCGCTGGTCTCACCGTGATTATCGCAACGCTCACCGGCTTTCCAATTTCGACGACTCACGCATTGACCGGCGCAATCATCGGCTGCGGAGTTATCGCAGTTGGGCCAGCCATAAACTTTTCCGCGCTCGGAAAGGGATTCGTTCTGCCGTTGCTGCTCAGCCCAATTCTCGCGGCGGCAATCGCCGCAGCACTGTATGTCGCATTTCACGCGCTGCGAGTCGCGACCGGAACTAACAAAGAATGGTGCATTTGCGTTGGGACGGAGGAGCGCGTCGTGGCGATGCCGCAACCTTGTTCCGCTTTGGCTCTGCGAGAGGTTACGTCGGCAATTAGCCTTTCCGTCGACGAGCAACAGAATTGTCGCGAACGTTACGCCGGATCGTCCCTCGGAATCAACTCGCAACAAATCGTCGACGCCGCGCATTTTCTCAGCGCAGGCACAGTCAGCTTTGCTCGCGGTTTGAACGACACACCGAAAATTATGGCGCTGCTGCTTGTGTGGAAAGAGCTGGACGTTCGCTGGGCTCTTGCGGCAGTCGCATTCACGATGGCGATTGGCGGATTGCTTAACGCCAGAAAAGTTGCCGAGACAATGAGCAAAAAAATCACGGCCATGAATCATGGCCAGGGTTTCACCGCGAATTTAACGACTGCGGGTTTGGTTGTGTTGGCGAGCTTGTATGGCTTGCCCGTTTCAACAACACACGTGTCAGTCGGTTCGCTTTTCGGAATTGGCCTGACGACCGGAAAAGCAAATTTCCGTACGATCAACGCGATCGTCCTTTCCTGGTTGGTGACGCTGCCGTGTGCCGCAATTGGCTCCAGCGTGACTTACTGGGTGATCACGCGCCTTAACCTATGAACCGCTTTGCCGAGCGACTGGCTGCGGAAGGTTTGCAGTTGCGCCGCAGCCGACCGGAAATTCTGCAAATCAACGTGGGCAAGCTCTGCAATCTGACGTGCACGCATTGCCACGTGAATGCCGGTCCGCGCCGGAAGGAAATCATGACTCGCGCGACGATCGATCGCGTGATCGATTGGCTGGCCAAGACCAATATTCCAATTGTCGATCTGACCGGCGGCGCGCCGGAGATGATCCCGGAGTTTCGTTACTTCATCGAGACGGTTTGCGCTCTCGAACCAAAGCGACATGTAATCGATCGCTGCAATCTGACGATTCTGCTTGAGCCCGACTATGATGATTTACCTGCACTTCTCGCGTGCCATAAGGTCGAGATTATCGCGTCCATGCCGTGTTACTCGGCCAAGAATGTCGACGCGCAGCGCGGCGAGGGCGTGTTTGATGGGAGCATCGCTGCGCTGCAACTACTCAATTCGTTAGGCTACGGTCTGGATACTGATCTTCCGCTGCATCTCGTTTACAACCCGGTGGGCCCATTTCTGCCGCCTCCGCAGCATGAATTGGAAGCCGATTTTAAGCGCGAGTTGGCGGCACATTTCGGCATCATGTTTAACAAGCTCTACACGATCACAAATCTGCCGATCGGTCGTTTTGCCGCCGATCTGCGACACAGCGCCAGGCTCAATCAATATATGGAGCTACTGGTTAACGCATTTAATCCCGCGACTATCGACGGCCTCATGTGTCGCAACACGATCAGTGTCGGCTGGCGCGGCGAAGTTTACGACTGCGATTTCAACCAACAGCTCGGGATGCAGTGGGAAAACGGCGAACGCCTTTTCCTCTGGGACATTGACCCGGACGAGATCGACAATCGCGAGATCATGACGGGCAATCACTGCTTTGGCTGCACCGCTGGAGCTGGTTCGAGCTGCGGCGGCGCGATTGTCTGATTCGGAAGTCAGGCTTCCAGCCTATCTTTTAACTAGCTCTTGGACACGACCACTATGTGTGCCGCGAACGGAACGACGAACCGGCCGTTTCGCGGGTACCGTTTTACCCCATTTTCAATGGCACGTTGAATCGCCTCCAGTCGTTCCGGTGATTGCCGCGCCAACAAACCAGTCGTGCGCACGCCGGCATTCCGTTCCGCTTCGAAAAGAAACGACGCGCTGGGCAGAGTCCATTCGACCGAGCGCGTCTGAAAAATTAGCGATGGACCGTCAAAACCGACGCCCGCCAAAACTTTTCGGCATTCCTCCTGGTCGCCATACAAATAGTGCGGCGGTCCTTCCGGAAGATCGACATTCAGATCGGCATGCGCCTCGATTGCATTATTCACAATTTTCGCGCCGGGGTTTTGTTCCGGTCCAGCCCAGACGGTGAAACCGAATTTGCTGCCGCTCTTCAAAACACGCGCCGCTTCGGCGCAGGCTTCTTCCGGATTGGCAACGTGAAGCAGACCGAAGTTGATTAGCACGCGATCAAAGCGCGCGTCATGGAACGGCAGATGTTGTGCGTCGCCGTGCACGAATGGAATACCCGGAAACATTTGCTGCGCGATCACCACCATTTTTTCCGAGAAATCGACGCCCACTGGCAACGCGCCGAGATTCCGCGCGTAATCGCACAGGTAACCGGGGCCGCACGCCACATCCAACACCGACATACCCGGCGTGACGTCGGCCGCGCTGACGAAATGCGGAACAAATTGTCGCGTCAGCGATGCCCAAATTGAGTCATATTTGTCCGCGACGCGCTCCCAGCCTTCATGCTCAAATTGGGTGAAGTCGTTTTCCATTGTCGATCATTGTAGGGCAGGCGCCTCGCCTGCCAATGCCGACCGCACAGCGTTCGCCGTTCCCCTGCAATCGCTACTCGAGCGGAAGCTCGACGCGCTCTTCTTCGTGCCGCGGTACGAGTTTGTTGCGTTCGATGATGCGCGCGCAGGTATTCCAGCGGAGCAGTGCGTCGTCATTGCCCAGCGGCCGCATACTTTCGGCCTCCGCGAACGCAATCATCGCGTCACGGAACAGATCATATGCTTGGAAACGACAATCTGGCGTGTTTTGGCGCAGCTTCGCTTTGGCCCGGCGTTCCGCGACGATACCCGTGTAATAGGCGCGGTCGTACTCCGATTTCATCCGCGCGAGTAACTCCTTTGTTTGCGTCTCGCTGACGCTGTAGCCCTTTTCGAAGCGGTCGGTTAACGCGAGCAAGAGGGTGATGACGGCGTGCTGGTTTTCCGGCTCCACGGCAAGAATATCGAGGCAGATGCTCTCCGCTTCGCCGGGCTCGTTGAGTAAGCGGTAACGCTCCGCCTTCTCCAGCGCTGCGGGGATTGCATCTTTGTGCAGTCGTTTTAGCTCGCTCATGCTTCGCGAAGCTTAAATCGTTGAACAGTTAAATAGTTAAAAAGGCACGAGCCTGAGCACAGTGTAATCGTTTTAACTTTTCAACCTTTCAACTTTTTAACTCCTTCACGTTTCTTCAGTCCCCGCCAGATCCAGCCTAGCGGGTCATAGAATTTGTCCACCACGCGCTCCTTCAACGGAATGATGCCGTTGTCAGTGATCTCGATGCTTTCGGGGCACACTTTCGTGCAGCACTTCGTGATATTGCAGTAACCAATGCCCTGCGCGTTTCGCAGTTCCTCGATTCGATTCTCCGTGTCGAGCGGATGCATCTCCAGTGCGGCCACGTGGATCAGGAATCGGGGGCCGATGAATTGCTCGTGCATCCGATGATCGCGCAGCACGTGGCAAACGTCCTGGCAAAGAAAACATTCGATGCATTTCCGAAATTCCTGCACGCGATCGATGTCTTCCTGCGTCATCCGCCAGGTTCCATCCGGCGCGTCCGGCGCGCGCGGTTTGAATTTCTTGATCCGCTTCTTCACATCAAAATTCCACGAGACGTCGGTGATCAAATCTTTGATGACCGGAAACGCCTTCATTGGCTCGATGGTGATCGGCTTCTCCAGCGGCAATTCGCTCAAACGCGTCATGCACATGAGCTTGGGCATGCCATTGACCTCCGCCGAGCACGAACCGCACTTGCCGGCTTTGCAATTCCAGCGACACGCCAGATCGCCAGCTTGTGTCCGTTGAATGTCATGCAGGGCATCGAGCACAACCATTCCTTCGGAACACTCGGTTGTGTACTCGCGAAACGCGCCGCCGCTGGCATCGCCGCGCCAGATTTTGAACTGGAGGTTCATTCGATGAAGCGTTGAAGCGATGAAGCGTTGAAGCGGCCGAAGAACAACTCGCCCATCTCATCTTCACTAAGGTCGTCGCGGGATGAAGATTCTTGCACTCTGGGCGAACCTTGGTTGTACCGGCTGCGCAGAAAGCGGATGTAGCCATTGATGAGTTTGTGCGCACGCCATGCTTCCGATCTGAAGCTGTCGATCTCCTCCGCAGGAAGATAACTTTCGTCACTGCAAACGCTGAGATCGTCGAGGAGCTCTTCGAGCGAACCGCGAGCCTGCAGCATGAATTTTATCTGCTCGAGAAAATGAAACCGGCCGTGCCCTTCGGCGATGTTGTTCGTAAGCGACACTGCTGCGCGCCGAATCTGGTTAGCTAATGCAAATTTTTCTTGCTCGGGCAGTCGTCTGGCCAGGCGATACATCGCTTTTCGAAACTCGCGAGCGACCTGATAAACGTCGAGATCCTCAAACGTCTGAT
>DASQXY010000282.1:0-7337 GCA_035639455.1 Chthoniobacterales bacterium
TTGGTACACGACGCTCCAACGCGTGGACGAACAAGCTGGCCCGCGTCGTCGCAGACAAACTCGCCGCCATTTCGAGCTGTGGCTTCTATCGAAAAACCGAGAAATTTACAAGATCGGAATCGGCATCCGGGGGCACGCGCGGCGAGGTTTCGCTGGAGAAACGAGGTAGCTGTGCTTGACTGAAAGGTTCGAGTTTTGTCAGTCGAATGCCTGCGCAAGTAATCAAAATCAGCGGTGCGCGTCAGCACAACCTGAAGAATCTCCAAGTCGAGCTGCCGCGAGAGAAACTGGTGGTCATCACTGGGTTGAGCGGCTCGGGAAAATCGTCGCTCGCCTTCGACACGCTCTATGCAGAGGGGCAACGGCGCTATGTCGAGAGCCTCTCGGCCTACGCTCGCCAATTTCTCGACCGAATGGAAAAGCCGGACGTCGATTTCATCGAAGGCCTGTCGCCGGCGATTGCGATCGAACAGCGCTCAGCCGGCGCGAATCCAAGATCGACGATCGCGACGACGACGGAAATCTACGATTACTTGCGCGTGCTCTTTTCCGCGGTCGGCCAGCCGCACGATCCGCAAACTGGCGAGCCGATTCACCGCCAAACACCGCAGCAAATTGTCGATCAAATCGTGGCTTACGGACCCGACACAAAGATCATTGTCCTCGCGCCCTTGATCCGCGATCAAGCGGGCGAGTTCCGGGATGTGCTGGAGAAACTCAAGCGCGAAGGGTTTGTGCGCGCGCGGCTCGACGGCGAGATTATCGAACTGGATCGGCCGCAGCCCATTCGGCTGAAGAAGAACGAGCGACATACGATCGAAGCGGTGGTGGATCGTTTAGTTCTCCGTGATGGCATTCGTAGCCGGCTGACGGATTCGCTGGAGACGGCGCTCAAATGGGGAAGCAATCGTGTCTTTATTTTAAAGCAAACGCCCAACCCGCCTTCGCAAAGCTCCGGCGCGGCAGGCGCTCAACGCTCAACGCCCAACGCTGAAATATCGGAAAGCTGGACTGAGCTGCGTTACTCGACTGATTACGGAAATCCGGAGACGGGATTCACGCTCGGCGAGCTGACGCCGAAACATTTTTCGTTTAACAGCCATCTTGGTGCGTGTCCGACCTGTCACGGGTTGGGGACACAGCTCGTGATTGACCCCGAGTTGATGGTCGCGGACCCGACGAAGACGATCGCGGAGGGAGCGATTGTGCCGTGGCGACGCGGCACGAAGCGGATGCAGGCGTATTATCGGCAGCTGCAAGGCGCGCTGGTGAAACATTTCCAGATCACCGAGGATGCGCCATTTGCCGAATTGCCTAGCGAGTTTAAAAACGCGCTCTATTTCGGAACGAACGGCCGGCCGATCGGAATGAGCTTTAGTGCAAATGGCGAGAAGAAGGTGGCGCGGCCGTTCGAAGGCTTGGTGCCGCAAATGCAGCGCCTCTATGAAACGACGCAAAGCGAATTTACCCGCAATCGCATTCGCTCGTTCATGACGCGGGTTCCGTGCAAAACCTGCGGCGGCGCGCGGCTGAAGCCGGAGGTCCTCGCGGTGACGATTCGTGGCGCAGGTTTTCAACTTGAGAACGGCAACTTGCAAATTTGCCCCGCAACTCAGCTGAATATTCACCAATTCAGCGAGCTCACGATCAAGGCAGCTGCGCGTTTCGTAAATAAGCTCGAGTTGAGCGCGCAGCAGGAGGCGATCGTAGCCGACGTGGTGCGTGAGATCCGGTCGCGCCTGGAGTTTCTCGTCGAGGTCGGTCTCGGTTATCTCACGCTCAATCGCGAGAGTGGGACCTTAAGTGGGGGCGAAGCGCAGCGGATCCGGCTGGCGACGCAAATCGGCGCCGGTCTGGCCGGCGTGCTCTACGTCCTTGACGAGCCAAGCATCGGCTTACATCACCGCGATAACTCGCGGTTGCTCGGGACGCTGCGAAAACTGCGCGACCTCGGCAATTCAGTTATCGTCGTCGAGCACGACGAGGAAACGATCAGGGCCGCCGATCACATTGTCGATCTTGGGCCCGGCGCCGGGCCGCGCGGCGGCGAGATTGTCGCCCAGGGAAGCCTCGAACATATTTTGCGGGCAGAAAATTCCCTCACGGCGGATTACCTTTCAGGTCGGCTGCGCATTCCGGTTCCGAGGCAGCGAACAAAACCGCGGTCGATTCGGAGTGCCGAAGTGAAGAATGAAGAAGGCTGGCTCGTTCTCAAGGGCGCGGCGGAAAACAATCTCAAGAACATCGAAGTGGCGTTTCCACTCGGCTGTTTCATCTGCGTGACCGGCGTTTCCGGGAGCGGGAAATCGACGCTCGTCGACGACATTCTGCGGCGCGCGCTGTTCCGCCGTTTTTATAATTCAAAGGAGAAACCGGGCGCGTTCCGCGCGTTACGCGGAGTGGAGCAAATCGACAAAGCCATTGTCATCGACCAAAGTGCGATCGGCCGCACCCCACGTTCAAATGCGGTAACCTACACGGGCGCATTCGGTCCGATTCGCGAATTGTTCGCGCAATTGCCGGCGGCGCGCGTACGCGGATACGACGCCGGCCGCTTTAGTTTCAATGTCAAAGGCGGCCGGTGCGAGAATTGCGAAGGCGGCGGTCTGATCAAGGTGGAGATGCATTTCTTGCCCGACGTTTATGTGCAATGCGAAGTGTGCCGGGGCCAGCGCTACAACCGCGAGACGCTCGAGATCACCTATAAAGGCAAAAACATCGCCGACGTGCTCAATCTCACGGTTGACGAGGCGGCGCGGTTTTTTCGAAACATCCCCGGCGTGTCCGATAAATTGAATGCGCTGCTCGATGTCGGTCTCGGTTATCTGCAGCTTGGCCAATCCGGCACCACCCTCTCCGGAGGCGAAGCGCAACGCGTCAAACTCGCGGCGGAGTTGGCAAAAAAAGCGACCGGGCGCACGGTTTACATTCTCGACGAGCCGACCACGGGCCTGCATTTCGCCGATATCGAGAAGTTGCTCCAAGTGCTGATGAAAATTCGCGACGCGGGAAATACGCTCATCGTCATCGAGCACAACCTCGAGATCATTAAGTGCGCCGACTGGATAATCGATCTCGGCCCGGAGGGAGGCGAGCACGGTGGCGAGGTGGTTGCGGCTGGCGCGCCGGAGGCAATTGCAGACGGGGCGAAGAGTTACACGGGTCAATATCTGCGGCCGCTGTTACAAAGGCGATGAGACGCATAGGATGTTTAGGAGTCATAACTCTCATTGCGCTCGCGCCGTTGGCGCACGCGCAAATTTCGCGTGATCTCGCGGAAGCGAGCGCGTCAGTGGGGCAAGGCGTGCCTGAAGTCGCAGTGGTTCGGCTACGAAGTTTGCTCGCACAGAATCTGCGAGGCGACGAGTGGCGCTCAGTTGCCCTGACCTTGGCCGAGGCACTCGTGGCCAGCAAGGAACCAGAGGAAGCGCTGACGATTCTGCGCGATCCACGGCTGCGTGATGTTGGTGCAGCAGTATTCTGGCGTGCACAGGCGCTCGCCGGTTTACAGCGATGGGCGGAAGCATTGCCCCTGTACATGCAGCTGGCGCACGATCGAAACTCGCCGTTGCACGCGGAGGCACTTTTCGGTCAAGCGGAAGCGTTGCGTGGCTTGAATCGCAACGGTGAAGCACTCGCAGCCCTGCACAGTTTATTCCTGGATAAGCAATGGGCGACGCCGGCACGTCTACGCGCGGCAGAACTTTACATCGCGAACGACGATACGGCGAATGCGCGTCGTGTACTGGACGAACTGCAATTGCAACCGACAAGTGCGGCCGAGCGGAAAGAACGTCGCCTTCTCCGCGGACGTCTGGAGCTGCTATTGAGGAAAGCAGATCGCGCGCTCGATGCGTTCGAAGGGATCGTGAAAAAACCTCAAAATGCCAGTCACGCGGTCGTTATCGGCGCATTGTATGGGATTGCAGACGCGCATCTGCAATTAAACACGCCGGAAGCCGGCGACGACGTGTTGGAGAACTTCATCGAGCGCGACCCACACGATGTCGATCTCGCGTTAGTTTTCGCCAAACTCGACGAGCTTTACCGGGCCGAACGCAAAATCTCACGCACGGAGTTAGAGCGCTGGGCGCGTGATCCAGCGCAGCCGCGCCGTGGCTTGGCACAATGGTATCTGGCGCGGCTTGATTTGCGGGCCGGCCGCCGCGACCGCGCGATGGAATCGTTCGCTGCCGTTCGTCGCAGCGAAACCAAGTTTGCCGAACTCGTCCCTGCGCTGCTGGAGTACGCGCAGCTCACGCTTGAAGAGGGTGATCTCAACAGGGCGCTGAGCGTTTTGAATTACGCGCGCACGGTCCAGCCAGATTCAACTCTTCGCGACCGAATCAACTTTCTCGCCGCCAGCGTTCAGTACCGGATGAAACGTTTCGAGCCAGCAACGGCAGAATTTGAGCAAATCGCCGGATCCAACTCACGCTGGTCCAAGCTGGCGCTCTTCAATGCATCCATCGGCTGGCTGCGACTCGGCAATCAAGACCGGTTCATGGCTGACTACAAAAAGTTCGAGGAGCAAGGAGGTGATGCCGATTCGCGCACTCGGCTGCGACTCGAACAAGGTCTGATGCAAGCAAGCAAAGGCGATCCGAAAGCCGCCGAATCTCTGGTAAACTTCGTCCGCGAATTTCCGCAGGACCGGCGCGTATCAGAGGCGTGGGTTGCGCTGGCGGAACTAGCCTTTCATTCTATTCCACCACGAATCGACGAAGCAAAAAAGGATCTTACGGTGGCGGCTACGAATCCCACTCCGGCAGCGGCGGAGCGTGCGGATTACCTGACGATCTGGATCGAAGATATGGCCAGCGGGAGTGAGGCGAGAGTCATCGAGCTGGCAAATCGTTTCCTTCAGCAACATGGCGAGTCGCGTTTCGCGGCGGACGTGAGGATGAAGTTGGCCGAGACGTATTATCGGCGGCACGATTTGGCCAATGCGCAGACGCAATTCGAATTGATTGCGCAACAGAATCCGACGAGTCCATTCGCGGAAAAGGCGTTGTTTTTCGCGGCTGAATCGGCCATCGCCAGCATGGGCGCGCACTCGCTCGATCGTGGCCTTGTCCTGCTCGATCAAGTAGTGCGTTCCAATGGCGAATTAAAGTGGAGTGCGCGTAATGAAGAAGCACTAGTCGAGCGCAAGCTCGGCAAACCGCAGGATGCGTTGTTGCTCTACGACGAAGTGCTGAAAGGCGATGGGCGACCCGGAGAAAAACGGGAAGCGCTTTGCGGCAAGGCGGACATACTTTTTGAGCAAGCGGGCAGCGACAACTATCACCGCGCGATCGAAATGTACACGCAATTGGCAGCAGACAACGATGCGCCGCTGCACTGGCGAAACCAAGCGCTGTTTAAAAAGGCGCTGTGTCTCGAGAAAATTGGCGATCGCACGGCTGCCCTGGAAACATTTTACAGCGTCCTTGAAGATCCACGGCTGGAGCGGCGACACGAAGAGTTCTGGTACTTCAAGGCGGGATTCAATGCGGCGCGACTGTTGGAGGAACAGTCAAAGTGGGGCTCCGCCGCTGCAGTTTACCAGAAACTCGCTGCCATCGGTGGAGCGCGCAGTGGCGAGGCAAAAGAGCGCCTCGATCGCCTACGCCTGGAACATTTCCTCTGGGAGCAGTAGCAACGAGCATCGAAATTTTTCTTGTGCCGGAGCGTGCAAAGCTCGACAATTGCGCCATGAGAAGCACGATGCGACCGAGCAGGTTGCGTGGTTGCTCGATCTGGTGCGCACTTGCGATTGTATTCGCTTGGTGCGCGCCGGCTTTTGCCGGAACCGATAACTTGTCACCATCGGCAGGACACTCAGCTAGGACACAACCGCAGACTGCCCAGACACACATCCAAAAAAAGTGCTACGTCCGGATTGGCTGGGGTATTCCGCAGACATGTGACAGGTTCACCGGCCCATATCCGACCACGGTTCAACCGCTCGAGATTATCGGCCGCGCATACTGAGAAGCGCGTTTAGGCCAGGAGGTTGGCGAGACGCTGCTGCTGAGATGCGGCAGCAGCGCTAATGCGCTTTTGTTTTCAGCCGCATTCGGCGGCGAAGTTTGCGACCGACTCTTTCGAGCGGATGCTGCATCGCAGCCCGGAGCAATCGTTGGTAGCGTTTCCGACCGCCCGCCATTTCCTGAATGAATTCGCGGGCGAACGTTCCTGACCGGATGTCGCCTAACACTTCTGCCATGCGCTTCTTCACCGCATGGTCAATGATTTTCGGACCAACGACAAACTCGCCCCATTTCGCGGTGTCCGAGATCAGCTCAGTCATACCGCCTATGCCGGCTTCGTGGATGAGATCCACAATGAACTTCAATTCGTGAAGACATTCGAAGTAAGCGAGCTCCGGCGGATATCCAGCATCCACAAGTGTTTCAAATCCAGCGCGAATGAGCGCAGTCGTTCCACCACAGAGGACGGCTTGTTCGCCAAACAAATCCGTCTCCGTCTCCTCGCGAAACGTTGTCTCGATGACGCCGGCGCGCGTGCAACCGATCGCCTTTGCCCAGGCCAGCGCGGTTTTCTTCGCGCGCGTGGTTGGATTTTGATGCACCGCTACCAACGCCGGCACACCGCGTGCGGCGAGGAATTCGCGTCGCACCATCGGGCCGAGACCCTTCGGCGCGACTAAGACAACATCGACATCTTTGTGCGGGACAATCGTCCGATAATAAATCGCAAACCCGTGCGCAAACAGCAGTGTCTGACGCGGCCGAAGTGCTGGCGCGATCTCACTCGCGTAGATCTTCGGCATGCTTATATCCGGTAGCGCCAGAAAAACGACCTCCGCGCGGCGGACGGCTTCGCCCGTATCGACAACCACTAGGCCGTGTGCCTTTGCCACACGGCGCGATGCGCTGCCGGGGTATAGCCCGATGACCGGAGCGAAGCCACTGTCTTTCAGGTTTAAAGCCTGCGCACGTCCCTGCGCGCCGAATCCTATCACTGCGCAGGTTTTTCCTTTCAGCCACGCAACATCGGCATCTTTATCACCATAGATGCGCACGACGGTTAATCGGCGAAACCGAGGCGAATTGCCAGCAAATCCCGCTCGGGCTTACGGCCGGGTTTGCGCAGTAACTCCAACGTCGTAAACAAATCGTAAGTCGCGGGCTCCGTACTTGGCGAGATCAATGCCGTTGACGCGATAGTTCAATTCGCGAATGCCCGGGAAGTAGTAAAGCGAGCGGCCATCAGCGAGCGCGCTCTCGATCTCGGCAGTGTTCATCACGTAAAGATAATGGTTTCGAGCAGTGAGTAACTGTGGCGCGAGTACCGCGATCTGCGGCTCCAATGCTCCAACTGCAAACGCA
>DASQXY010000283.1:0-6670 GCA_035639455.1 Chthoniobacterales bacterium
ATCAGACGCTTCCGAAACGTGCTCGACTTCGATTTGCGGCTGGAGCATGTCGAGCAACATGAGCACGCACGCAGTGGGGGCAATCGGAGAGCGAACCGGTTGTGTTGTAGGTTAAATCCTTACCGGCGTTGGACTTCGACGCAACAAGTCACGCGGCGCGATGGAACCGCGCGGTGAATCTGCGCAGGCGAGTGCCGACTTTTTCGGTCTGAGGCTTAGTCGGACTCACCTCAGGTGCGCTCGATTCAGTTTGTGAGACGGGCATCTTGGCGAGCACTTCGTGTGTTGGAAGCACCCAATCCATCGGAATGGAATGGCAGCCGCGCGTTGGGCAAACTAGGCGCAACGGCCCTGTACCCCGTGTACCGCCTACTATGTAAATCTCGCGGCCGGAGATGATGCGGCCACAAACCAAGCAATACCGCTGCTCGTCCAAGGAACTCCACTTGCGGAACTGATCGAGGCGTTGCAACACCGCCAGCCTGTCCGCGCCGGAGAGCTCAATCGGGAACAGCAATGCCACGCGACTCAGAATGACAGATCATGTCCCGCCAGCGCAATCAGCCGAGCGGCAATTCGGAGCATCGGAGAAAATCTCATCCCACTGGGATCAGAAGTCAGTGCTGCGACAAAACATTGCTGGTTATGAAAAACTTCACATCCATCCACCTGCACGTCCGCGTTGTGCTCGGGTGACGTGAAAAACGCGCGATCCGTCCGAGGGAACGGCCGCTACATTATCGACCCGACGCTCGCGGCGATGGAGCGCATGAATCTTTATTGCGCCGCACACCCGCGCAGCCCGTCAGCGGCGCGACGCCCGCAGTTGAAAATGCGCGGAGCGTTGTGGATCGTTCTGCTCGGGCCCAGTGTGGAAGAAGGCATCGTTGGGATTGGCCCCACGGTCGAAGCAGCGCTTCGCGCGTTCGATGCGCAATACCTCGCCGGGTTACGCCGTCAAACTTCCGCGGCGGCGAAACGCCGCCGCGGAAATGGCAGTTTCCAAACTGGCGCCGGCGTAACCGGCTGAGCGATTACGCCGAACTACAGACGCTGCTCTGCGGCCGGCTTCGTCATCGCCTACCCTCATCCGGGCGCGCTGCCGTCGTCCTCTCTCTCAGGAAGAGGACTGAGGTGACGGCAATCTGCTGAGTGTAGGTCGCCGACGCGCCCTTACCGCGAGACTGATCCCGCGCGAATCTCACCGCGCCATGCGCCAGTCTCTCGAGCGCGCGACTCGATAAAATCCTTGAACCGCTTGAGATCCCCGTGGATGCGGGCCGACACAACGCCGACCCAATCGCCGGTTTTCTCTGCCGCTGTTTCCGGTTCATAGCGCATCGTCAGCGTCACGCGCGTTTTGCCGTCCGTCGCTTTGTCGAACCGAATTTCGCCTTCGTTACGCACGCCGGACGTGCTGCGCCATGCGATCACTTGGTCTGGAACCTGGCGATAAATTTCGGCGACCCACTCCTTTTCTTTCCCGCCGATCTCGGCGCGCCAGCGCAAGCGTTTATCGTCGAGCTGCCGCACCTCACGCACTCCTTCCATGAAGCGCGGAAACTCCTCAAACTGCGTCCATTGGTTGTAAACCGTGGAAACAGGCGCGTCGATTTCAACAGATTGTTCGATGTTCTCCATATTCCTCCTCCGTTTTGTTGATTGCTCCCGATGAAAAAGGCAGTCCGAGTCCGACTAAAAACTCCCTCCTAATTAGTTCGCGCTTGCGGGTCCGCTCCGTTCAAAAAATTTCTCCGGCGCAGAAATGTAGTCGTCGCGCTCAGTCGCCGTGCGCTTCGAGCTGCTTTCGCCAAGCTTCGGCATGGTAAGCAGAGCGAAGCAGCTACAGATCAGATTCGATCCAAAATCTCGCGCAATAATTTCAGATCTTTCTCGGCCGTGGCGATTGATTCCTCGAGACGATTTCGCAATTCGTCTTCGCCCTTGTTCCGTTTTTTTCGATCGATGAGCTCCTGGTGAAGAACAACGCGCTCCTTCAGCTTGCGGATTGCCGTCCACAGTGCGCGTTCAAGCGCTTCGGTGTGTTCTTCGCTCAAGCTCTCGGGCGAATACGCGTGGCCGAGAAAACACTGGAATCGGGCAAGCTCGCCCTGCTTCACCTCGTAGAGCGGTCCATTGCATTCCGGGCATGAAACTGGGATTTGGTCGCCCGGCGGAACGCTCGTGGGGTGATCAGATTCGCATGATTCTCAATGGTTGTCCCTCCGTTTGGTCCTTCGGTCGTGTTCGTCGCTTTGGCGCCGGCCAGCTCAACCAATACGTCGGCGATCTGGCGAACTGGCAGGCAATAATCGACGTCGACCATTTGCAATGCGTTCTGAGGCATGTTCGGCGTCATCGCTTCCAATGGGTCTTGCACAATCGCGACCCCGCCGCGCGCTTTGATCGCGAACAGACCAGCCGTGCCGTCGTCGCGCCCGCCGGTCAGCACGACGCCGACAACTTTGTCGCGGTGTTCGCGCGCAGCGCTGCGGAACAACACATCGGCCGCAGGCCGGTGGCCGTTCTCACGCGGCGCGCGGGTCAGCACGGTCATGCCATTCTTGATGGACATATGGCAATGTGGCGGTGCCACGTAAATGCAGCTGCGCTCATAGCGCTTGTTGTGTTCGGCTCCGACCGCCGGCAGGGTTCCGCAGCGAGTTAAGATTTGTGGCAACACGCTCTCTCGTCACCGATGTGCATGACCACGAACAACGCAGCATCGAGGTCTTTCGGCAGATGCTCGTTCAGTTCGCACAGCGCTTCGACTCCGCCAGCCGACGTGCCGATGACAATGATATTGCGTTTTGGCGCCGGCATTGCGTGCTGCCTCCAGCAATTGGATCGCAGCTGCTAAGCGAATAAGCCCCAACTCTTTGCGGCTGGTCAGGGCGCGCACGCGCCTCAGAATCGCAGCTTGTAACTGAGGCCGAAGTCGGTCAGACTAGTAAGGCGGTGCCCGCAAAAACCAAAAACCCAAACCGCAGGGAAACTTCACGCACACTCGATCGCCGCGCGCGGAACCCAAAATCGACATCTACTCGCCCGAAACCAAAACTCGCCTGCCCAATCGTCGGCGTCGGCGGATCGGCCGGCGGCTTTGAAGCGGCGATCGATTTGTTAGGCCATCTGCCGCAGAAAACCGGCATGGCCTACGTCATCGTCCAGCATCTTGATCCGTACCACGCCAGTCGCCTGCCGAGCCTGCTTGGCCGCGCGACGCAAATGCCGGTGGTTGAGCTGAGCCAACGCACGCGACCACAGCCAGACACGGTTTACGTGCAGCCGCCTAACAAATGCGTGATCTGCAAGAATGGCGACCTGACCCTCATCCGTCGCGTAGAACGAATGAGCCTGGCGATTGATCATTTCTTTGAGTCGCTCGCGGAAGAACAAGGCCGCCGGGCGATTGGTGTCCTGCTTTCCGGTAGCGGGAGCGACGGCACAGCCGGTTTGCGCGCAATCAAGGCCGCGACGGGGTTCACGTTCGCGCAGGATGAGGAGAGCGCCAAGTTTCCCTCCATGCCGCGCAACGCGATCGCGTCCGGTTTCGTTGACGCGGCGTTATCGCCCAAAGAAATCGCGGCCGAGCTGCGACGCA
Organism: Chthoniobacterales bacterium; assembly: GCA_035639455.1. Taxonomy (GTDB): domain Bacteria; phylum Verrucomicrobiota; class Verrucomicrobiia; order Chthoniobacterales; family UBA10450; genus AV17. The sequence continues at coordinate 3,605 of DASQXY010000283.1, forward strand.
TCGCCGGTCACCCCTACATCAAGAAAGCCGTGCCGGAGAAAGAGGAGCAGGAGCCACATATCGATCTTGATGATCTGAGCCGGATTTTTCTCGAGCTGAGAAAACATACCGGTGTCGATATCCACGAACGCAGGGACCGGCATTGTGCCTAATCGAGTTCGCGCGTTTGCTCACCCGCCGCCTATGAAGAGCACGAAAACCAGCGCCAATCGGAAACGCGAAATGGTAAGAAACTGGTTGGACAAGCAACGCACAACTCGAACCGAAGCGGCCATGAACCGACGGAATGGCACGCATCTCGGCAGAACCAAGACAACGCCTCGGCAACGCGCGACTCGCAACGGCAGCTCTTCACGAACTGAGACACGGCGCCCGCGCTTCTCCCGGATCAACGCCATCGATCTCGAATACGCGGTTCAGCGGTATGCCGATCTCTACGACTTCGCACCGGTGGGCTACGTCAGCTTCGATCGTGCCGGGCGCATCGAAGAAATCAATCTCGCAGCGACGAAACTCCTCGGCCGCTCGCGCGACATGTTGATCGGCTGCCCGTTTGCGCTTTTCATCGCCCAGGAAGACGCGCAGCTTTTTCTTGACTATTTGTGGCGCTGCCGCACTTCGGAGCAGCGCGCGGAAACGGAGCTGCGCCTGAAAAACGCCGCACGGCAAATCATCTACGCGCACCTCTCCAGCACGCCCATGACCTCCGGCCGGCGGGACGGCGCGCTGCTTTACCAAACCGCAATTGTCGATCTTACCGAACGGAAACGCGTCGAGGACGCGCTGCGCGAATCCGAGGAACGGCTGCGCGCGATGCTCGAACAAGCGACGGTTGGAATCGCACGCTGCGACCTGAACGGACAGATGACTTTCGTGAACCAGAAGTTCGCCGACATGCTCCATTACGACCGCACCGAACTGGTCGGGCGAAACTTTGCCTCGATCACCCACCCGGAGGACCTCTCGAGGAACTCCGAGATGTTTCAGCAGATACTGCGCGATAGCAAACCATTCGAGATCGAAAAGCGTTACCTGCGCAAAGATGGATCGATTCAATGGGCCGACGTGAGTGTGGCGCCGGTGCGCGATCTCTCAGGTAAGCCGCGTTCGACCGTCGCGATTATTCTCGACATCAGCGAGCGCAGGGGCGTCGAGCAGCGACAAGAAGCGCTCTACAGTTTTGTGCAGCGGCAACACCAAGCGAAGTCGCTGCGCGAGATCTATTCCGCGGCCACCGACGCGCTCCTGGCTGCGACTGGCTGTGATCGCGCTTCCATCCTGCTCTTCGATCGCACCGGGGTCATGCGCTTTGTCCATTGGCGCAGACTTTCCGCGCAATATCGGCGCGCGGTGGCAGGCCATTCCCCATGGAAAATCGATGCCAAAAACCCGAAACCAGTTGCCATCTCCAATATCGATGTTGCCGACTTGCCGGTCAGCCTCAAACGCACGATTCAGCGCGAAGGAATCGGCGCGGCGGCGTTCATTCCGCTGGCGGCGGAGGAAAAACTGATCGGCAAACTGATGATTTACTACAACGGGCCGCACACCTTTAGCGAAGCGGAACTGAGCCTCGCGCTGAATATCAGCCGGCAGCTCGCTATCGGAATGCAGCGCCATCGCGCGGAAGAAGAGCTGCGCAAATCGAAGCTTCTGCTCGAACACCGTGTGCAAAAACGCACTGAAGCGTTGCGCGCGGCGAACCGCGAGTTGCAACGCGAGATCGAGCGGCGCAAAGGCCTGGAAGGCGAGATCCTCGAAATAAGCGATCGCGAGCAACAACGGCTCGGTCAGGAGTTACACGATGGCCTTTGTCAGCAGCTCACCGCGATCGGGTTCATGGCGCGCGCCACTGCTACGCGGGTGAAGGACCATCGCGTCGTCCAAATCGAAGACTTGGACAAGATCGCGCAGCTCATCAACAACTCCGTCGCCGACGCACGCAACATCGCGCGCGACTTGCACAAGGAGGAAGTCGATGCCGCGAGCTTTGTCGAGGCGCTCCGCAGCCTGACGGAACGTGAGATGTGGAAGACGCGCTGCCACTTGGAATTGCAAACAGATGTCCATATCGAGGACGACCTGACCGCGTCACAGCTCTACCGGATTTTGCGCGAGGCGCTCATCAACGCGCACAAACACGCGAAGGCCAGCAAGGTTGTTCTGGAGGTGGGCCGCAGGAAAGACAATCTTGTGTTCAGCGTGACTGACAATGGCATCGGATTTAGCCGAAAAACCAGAAGCGGCAAAGGACTTGGTTTTCATATTATGCAATACCGGGCACACTCGATCGGCGCGCGGCTCAAGCTCGAATCGCCGGCCAAAGGTGGCGCGAGGATTGTCTGCTACTTGCCACAACCAAGTGGTTCCGGCTAGGATCGCGTCGCCGCTCGATTTAGTAAGCCGATGAAATCTGCGACCGCGACACTCGATCCGCCGAAGACCGCTGCCCCAGCCGCCGACAAGCGCATCGTCATCGTTGACGACCATCCGCTATTCCGGAAAGGCTTGGAACAGCTCATCAATTCCGAAGATCGTTTAATGATTTGCGGCGAAGCTGGGGACGCCAGCACAGCCATGACCGTCATTCGCGAAAAGAAGCCCGACCTGGTGATTGTCGATCTTAGTTTGCCCGGCGCGAACGGTATCGAGTTGATTAAAAACATCCGGGCGGAGTTTCACAAACTGCCCGTGCTCACGCTCTCGATGCACGACGAATCGCTATACGCGCTGCGCGCATTGCGCGCGGGTGCGCAGGGCTACGTCATGAAACAGGAGGCGTTGGAAAACGTAATCACCGCAATCCGCGAAGTCTTCGCCGGCCGGCCGTATTTGAGCCCGGCCATGTCCGCAACGGTGATTGCGAAGTTCGCGCAAACCTCGAACGGCGAGGCGAGCGCAAACGTGGTTGATCGCCTGAGCGACCGCGAGTTGGAAATCCTCGAGTTAATCGGCAAAGGCCGCGACGTGCGCGAGATCGCGAAGATGTTGCACTTGAGCCCGAAGACGGTCGAGACACACCGTGCCCACATCAAAGAAAAGCTCGGTCTGGCGAACGCGCGCCAG
>DASQXY010000284.1:0-5087 GCA_035639455.1 Chthoniobacterales bacterium
TTAACCCTAAACTCCGAAAGCCTTTCGCGAGCAGGCGCGGAACATCCAATATCGACCGTCGAAAACTGATGACGGAAGGCCTTGGCCGGCGCGCTACGAAGGAAGACCGTTGCGAGCAATGGCTTCCATTGGCGCGCAGAAACGGTCCAGCTCGTTCAGGGTGGTGTAGAGATTCGGAGTGATGCGAATGCCTTGGAATTCTTCATGCAAGATGGGCACGGTGAAGATGTGGTGTTTATCGAACAGATATTTTGTCACCGCCTCGGGATTGGTCCCGTCGATGTGCACATTCGCGATCGCGCACGACTGATTTGGATCGAATGATGTGTTGAACCGAATTTTGGGCACGTCCTTGAGCCGGTTCATCCAGTAACGGGACAAGTAGCGTAACCGTGCTTCCTTGCGTTTGCCGCCAATGCCGTTGTGAAAGAGGAGCGCTTCGCCGATCGCAAGTTTCGGCGCCGCGGAGTGGGTGCCGATCTCTTCGAACTTGCGGATATCGGATTTCTGTTTGGCTTCCGCGGCCATGAGCGGCCAGAGCTTGTCGATCTTATCGCGTCTGACGTAAAGCATGCCGGTGCCTTTCGGCGCGTAGAGCCATTTGTGCAGGCTGGTGCCGAAGTAATCGCAGCCGAGGTCTGCTCTTTTGAAATCGAACTGGGCGAAGGAATGGGCGCCGTCGACGATTGTCTCAATACCACGGGCGCGTGCCAGGTCACAGACTGCTTTCACCGGCGTGATCTGGCCGGTGATGTTGATCATGTGAGAGATGAGGATGAGCCGGGTGCGGTCGGTGATTCCTTTTTCAAACGCGCCCGCGATCTCTTTCAGGTTTTTCGGCGGAATCGGGATTTGAATGAGTTTCAGCTTAAGCCCTTCGCGCTGTTCCCGCTGACGCAAGGTGGTGAGCATGCGCGGGTAATCCTGGGTGGTGGTGAGAATTTCGTCGCCGGGCTTGAAGTCCATGCCGTCGAGCAGAATCTCGAGCGACTCGGAAGCGTTGCGGGTGATCGCGATTTCTTCGCGGTCGCAGCCGAACAGCTCGGCCAAGCCGGTGCGAATGGTTTCGCATTGCGGCTCGAGGATTTGCCACATCGTGTAGGCGGTGGCGTCTTCCTGTTCCCAAATGTAACGAACGAGTGCCTCGGTCACGATGCGCGGGCTGGGCGAAACGCCGCCATTGTTCAGGTTGATGATGCCGCGCGTAACGCTGAAGGCGTTTTGGATGGCCGCCCAGTAATCTTCATCCAGGGCCGCTTCTTCCGGTGTGAGATGCGCGACGGTCTTCGTGCCGGCTTCGAGATCTCTTAACAACGACGCGATGTTTGCTGAAGAAAGCGCGGCCAGACTTAGGCTTTTGCCGGCGAGGGAAAGAAATTCGCGTCGCGTGCGCACGTGCGACCATCTTCGCGGATTGGCTACGACGTGACAAGCCGGCGCGGCGAGGTGAGGAAGCAAACATCCAACTCCGAAAGCTTTCGCGAGCCGGCGCTCAACGTCCGGAGTGCGAAGTGTTACAAACGCAATGCGTTGAAGCGTTAAACCGCTGAATCGTTGAAACGGAGCTAAGGAAGAAAACGCCGAACGTCGAACTCAGCGGAAACACTGAATGCGTGAAACCTGAATCCTGCCGCTCTGCGGCAAACTAAAAGCGGGCACACTTTGGATGCACTAGCGGGAGCGTAAAAGCTGAATCAGCCGGAGGGCGGAAAACAGCGAACAGAAAGCCGTGTTCAGCCGTGAATAGATCGCGAACGTCTAACGACCAAATATTGATATGAAAAGGTTTACCAGTTTACTGATCAGCTGTTCCCTGGCATTGGCTGGAGCCGCGATAGCGCAACAGCCAGAGCAGCAAGAGTCACCAGCAAAGAAGAAGGGCGCTGCGAAAACGCATGCGGCCGAAGCGAAGCCGCAGGAGACCGCCGCGAAGCAGCGGGCTCCGTCCAAGGGAGAGAAGGCCGAGGCGAGGCCGAAATCTGAAACAACCACTGCCGCCAGTGCGACGCCCGGCGCGAAGCAGCAGGTGGGGCGCACGAAAGGAATGAAGGCGCCGGCCGCAGGCGCAAAGGCGTCGCCGGGTGCTACCACGGCAACAGGCGCTGCGACGGCTGCTACGTCGCCAACGAGCCCGCCCAAGGCACGGGCTGGTGCAGGAGCCGCGGCGAAGAAGCCGGCCCCGCAGCAAGTGCAGCAGATTAAGGCGCAGCATGCGACCTTCCGCGCGCAGCCAAAGCCCGAGCAGGTGCCCTCGGTTACGTTCAACCAGACCTATCGGATCCAAGGAAGTGAACAATGGCAGGGTCCGCAATACGAAGTGTTCCGGGCGTATCATCCGGAATGGCACGACGCGGGTTGGTATCGGTCGCGTTACAGCCGGGTGGAACTGATCGGTGGCGGTTATTATTACTGGAATAACGGCTACTGGTATCCGGCGTGGGGCTACGATCCTTCGGCCCAGTATTATGCCTACGATGCCCCGATCTATGTGGGTCACCGTGCTGAGCCACCGGACCGGGTCATTGCGGATGTGCAAGCCGAGCTGCAGCAGATGGGCTATTACAGGGGTGAGGTGGATGGATTGCTCGGGCCGTTGACCCGCGAGGCGCTCACCGCCTACCAGAGCGATCAGGGGCTAACCGCGACGGCTGTGATCGACCAGCCGACGCTCGAGTCCTTAGGGTTGGCATAAGTGAAATATTGCCAGCTACGCCAACGCTACGGTGTGCTAGGGAAAAGCTGAGATATTGACGAGAAAAGCCGTCGAGGCGCACGAATGCCTCGGCGGCTTTTCTGTGTAATGGCGCAGGCAGAGAGCGGAAAACGGAAGATCTGAAACGCTGAAATCGAGCGGCGAGGCTATTTGGTTTTCCGCCAGATCACATCTTCGTTGTTTCGGCGGTCGATCAGCGAGTCGACTTTGCCGGTTGCGTCGTAATGGAAAAGAATCCGGCCTTCGACACCTTTGCGGAAGAAGAGGTCGGTTGTTTCGGGGAACAGTTGTTCCGTCTTGCCGTTGCGTTCTATGAATAATTTGCCGGCTTCGGATCGGACGAAGCGGGTTTCGTTGGGAGAGAGTTCGTACGTGCCGGTATAATCAACCAACTTTTTCGGGTCAGCCTGGCCGATGGCCGGGTCTTCGTAATAGCGGTGGGCTTGGCTGGCGATGATTTGCCATTCGCCATTGCGCCGTAACCAGGTGTCGGTGATGTGATAACGCGCCGTCATCTTTTGGCCGAAGATGGTTTCGGTTTCGTTCGCGTCGTAGCTCAGCACGGCGGTGTCGCCGATGATCCGGCTTTGCACATCAGCGATCTTGATCGTGCCGGAATAACCTTGCGGTAACGGGGCGATGTCGGCGATCAGGTTTGGTTTATCGAAGGTGCGGCCTTTTTCGTCGGAGAAGATGCAATCGTCGGCGAAATATTTCTTCCACGGGCCCTGGTCACCAGTCGCGACCGCGTCGTAGAGTTCCTGTGTGCGGCGGACAAGCTCCTGTTCGGTGATCGGCGGCTCGGCGGCGATCGCGTATGTGACGAGTGACACGTGACAAGTGACCAGCACGAACAAGCCGAGTGCCCGAAAGCAGAAGCGCACGCGGCGGGCCAGGCGTTCAAGTTTCAATGTCGAAGATGAAAGCGGAAAAGATGAGGAGAGAAAGTAAAAAGCAGGAGGTAGAAGACGTGGGCGCAAAGGCGCGCCGATAGGTTAATTATCATGCGTTAATCGTTATTTGGACCCTAGCTCGCTAACGCTAGACTGGCGCACACGCGAATGAAAGTCGGTGGGAAACAATACCGCACTATTTGGCTTGACCCCGCGGATCACCGGGTGGTGCAGGTGATCGATCAGCGGTTTTTGCCGCACAAATTCGTGATCGAAGATATCAGGACGGTCGCGCAAATGGCGACCGCGATCCGGCAGATGCATGTCCGGGGCGCGGGATTAATCGGTGCCGCGGCGGGTTACGGAATGTATTTGGCAGCACTCGAAGCGGCCGACACGGCTGCCACGGATGCGGCCGATCTGGTGGCTACAGAGGAAGAGTTTGATCGCCGTTTGGTTGAAGCCGCGGCGCTGCTCAAATCTAGCAGGCCGACAGCGGTGAATCTCGCGTGGGCGGTTGAAACCGTCCGAGCTCGCCTCGGCAAGTTTGCGACCCGACAGGCAGAAGGTTCGGAGAAGAGCAGGACGACACTCGTCACGAAGCGCAAGCTGCGGTCGTTCCTCCAAAAAAAGGCCGACGCTGCGCGTCGCGTCGCGGGACAGATCGCCGATGAAGACGCCGAACAATGCCGATTGATCGGGCAACACGGCCTCAAGTTGATCGAACAGATCTCGAAAAGGAAAAACAGTGGAGCCGTCAACGTGCTCACCCATTGCAACGCCGGTTGGCTCGCCTTTGTCGATCATGGATCGGCGCTGGCGCCGGTTTATGCCGCACACGATCGCGGCCTGGCAGTGCACGTCTGGGTGGATGAAACCCGCCCACGCAACCAAGGCGCAAAACTCACCGCCTGGGAGCTTGGGCAACATGGTGTGCCGCACACCATTGTCGCCGACAACGCAGGCGGACACCTAATGCAACGAGGCGATGTCGATCTTGTGATCGTGGGCTCCGATCGCACGACGCGCGCCGGCGACGTGGCTAACAAGATCGGTACATATCTGAAAGCGCTGGCAGCGCGGGACAATAACGTGCCCTTCTACGCCGCGTTGCCGTCGACCTCGATTGACTGGGCGATCCGTGACGGCGCGGAAATTCCGATCGAGCAACGGGGCGCAGAGGAAGTAAAGTGCGCCGACGGCGCGCACAACGGTGAGATCCTGGAAGTGAACGTGGCACCGGAGACAAGTCCGGCCGCGAACTACGGGTTCGATGTCACCCCGCGCCGGCTGGTGATGGGCCTGATCACCGAACGCGGGATTTGTCGCGCCGACGAGAAAAGCATCCTGGCAGTTTTTCCCGAGCACGCGTGATCGTGAACGAACGGGGCTCAGTAAAGTTCAGCTGTGACCACATCAGAGCGGAACTGCCGCCATTCGACGGCTTCGACGAGCTGAAGCGCGTCCGGCAGCAACTTGTC
>DASQXY010000285.1:0-8171 GCA_035639455.1 Chthoniobacterales bacterium
AACCGCGACTCAGAATGGCCACGCGCCGCCCGCCGGATTGGAGCGCACGCGCGAACTTCTCCACAACCGGCGTTTTGCCGGTGCCGCCGACCGTCAAATTGCCGATACTAATGACCAGGCAGCCAAGCGCGCGCTCCCGAAAGATTCGCTTTCGATAAAAATACAATCGCAAGTGCACCAGCCGCTCGTAAATAAGCGACAGCCCGTAGAGAACACCGCGCAGCATCCGGGCGCGTGTGCCGTGACGCCGCTCCAGAATGACGTCGATGGCAAACTGCTCGAGATTTTCCCGCCAACGAGACATTATGAACTGCGGCTCGATAATCGTCGTTTGCGAACCGCCACAATCCGCGCGCCGCGATTGTCGGCTTGCGTGATGACCACTCGCGCTGTGTAGTTGTTCGCCACGGCCAATCCACCCCGCGCCGGATCGATCTTGCGTTGCATTGCCGCACCAATGCTATCTGCATGGGCCAGCGTTACTGCGCAAATGGCCGATCCGCTGCCACTGAGAAACGCGCCCAGCGCGCCACTCTTTTCTGCCGCGGCGATGACTTGTGGCAGAAAGGGCAGTAGTTTCGCACGAAAGGGCTGGTGTAATCTATCGGCAAACGCGCCGCGCAGCTGCTCGTAACCGCGAGAGACAAACGCCGCCGTGATGGCAGAGGAATTTGCGCAATTTTCCACGGCAGCCGCGCGTGCCACGCGCCCGGGCAGAAGTTTCCGCGCGGTAGAGGTCTTCAATTGCACATCTGGAATTAACAGCACGAATTTGAGCCGCGGCGACACAGGAAAGCGCTGCACGACCAAATCGCGCACGACTGTAAATCCGCCGAATGCGGCTGGCGCGGCGTTATCGGGATGTCCCTCAAGTTCGGCGCACAAGCGGAAGAGCGACAATCGATCCAGTGGACTGCCGCAGAGCTGATTGAGTGCGAACAGAATTCCAACACGAACCGCTGCGCTGCTGCCCAAGCCGCGTGCTCGTGGAATTTCTCCGATCAGCGAGACGGCGAACGGGAAAGCTCGGCAGCGTGCGCGCTGCCAGAATAATTTCGCCGCCTCCGAAGCGACGCTCGGAACGGCCGAGATGGACTCTCGCGCTACAGTTATATCGTTATAGACGCGCAGCGCGACGCCGAGGCAATCGAATCCCGGGCCCAGATTTGAAGTACTGGCAGGAACGCGCACCGTGACTTCTTGCATGAGGAAACCTCGCAAAACGCGGGACCGTTGAACAACGCCCGATTCTAATGCGCCTAACCACACCAGCAACCGCGGCCCGCGATCGAGCTACGTTCGCCCCTCCTGCTGTCAAACGTGACGGCAACCTGAGAATGGAAGCCGCATGGATCGACCCAGCACTGCTGCGCACTTTCGACGCCGAAGGCACTGACGCGCATCGCTTGTGCACAATCGCCGATGGCTGGGTGGAACGATTCGGGTCAGACACCCTCATCTCATTTAAGAATATCGCCACGCGCGATCGTCTCTTCTGTGAACTGAACTTCTGGGGAACGATCGTTGGCTTCAGCCTTGGAAGGGTTTTCGGCCGATTATTGCCGAAACGGCACGAGCAGCGTGAGAAGCCGCGCCTGATCTCCGGCGGACGCAAGGCCAACCTGCAAACCACCGTGAGAGAACGGCATTTGAAATTCGGAATCGATTTTGGCGCAGGTTACTCCGTCGGATTGTTCGTCGACCAACGGGAAAACCGAACATATGTCCGCAAAGTTAAGCCGAAACGGCTTTTGAATTGCTTCGCTTACACGTGCTCCTTCTCAGTCGCCGCAGCATCTGTCGGCGCAAGCACGGTAAACGTCGATCTTTCGAAGAAGTCACTCGGCCGCGGGCGAGCGAATTTCGCGTTGAACCGCCTCGCCACCATTGGCCACCAGTTCATCGTCGACGATGTGATATCCATTTTGCCGCGCCTCGCACGACGCGGTGAAAAGTTTGACGCTATTATTCTCGACCCGCCGACGTTTTCCAGAAACTGGCGCGGTAACTCCTTTCAGGTGGAGAACGATTTCGAAAAGCTCCTCGCTCGCGCGTTGGAGGTTGCCGCGCGTGACGCTCACATCCTGCTCTCGACCAATTGCAGTGCACTCGGTCAGCACGCGCTTGAGCGGATGGCGCGCCATTCCCTCAAGCTTTCCCGCCGCGCCGGCAAATTCGCCCGTCCCGCGCCACTACCCGATTTCCCGCCTGGAGCGGGCGCGGAGTCCGTATGGCTATCGTTGCGCTGAACCGATGCGTGCGCGCAGACACGCGTCGCGATGCGAACCTAAAGCGTATGGATGAATCATTTGCCGGCACATCGGAAGACTTTGCGCAGCGCGGTTTACGCTACACGAAAGAGCAGTTCGAGTCGGTCCTCACTGAGACCGAAAATTACGTGCGAGCGAAGCCGGCCCAGGCGCTGCTCTACGCAGTTCTCGCCGGATATCTTCTCAATCGCCTTCCGCTCGCGCGAATTGCGACGGCGCTGGTGCGGCTGCTCTACATAGCATTCAAACCAGCCGTGCTCGTTTACGGCGCCAGCAAACTCTACGAGGCCGCGCAACGAGAGGAATAGGGTACGCCACGACTGTCCTGTCCCCCTGTTTTGAGAAACGCACATACGCGGTAGTAGAGCGACTACACGTCTTCCAAAGTAAAACCAACTTTGAGCGTGACCTGCCAGTGATTGACTTTCCCCTCCTCGATCTGCCCACGTGTCTCGGAGACCTCAAACCAGCGCATATTACGAATCGTTTTATCAGCTCGCGCCAACGCATTCTGCACCGCCTGTTCGAACCCCTCGGTAGATGATCCGACGAGCTCGATCTTTTTGTAAACGTGATTAGCCATGACTGATTGTTTCGCCAGCGCTCGCCGAAGACAAGGTGGATCGCGATCTCCGAGCGCGGTGATAAAATTGCGCGGCACTCATCGAAACCGCAGTGCTTGCCCCGAAATTTGGTTCGGCCTAATTACAAGTTGCGCATGCACAATTTGAATATCGAATCGCACCTGAAGGAGCAACGGGTCTTCGAACCTCCGAAGGCATTCTCCAAACAGGCGCGCATCGGTTCAATGGAGCAATACCGGCGAATGTACCGCGAGTCGATTAATCGGCCGGACAAATTCTGGGCGCGCGAAGCCGACGAGTTGGTATGGCACAAACGCTGGAAAAAACTGCTCGACTGGAAGGCGCCCTTCGCAAAATGGTTCGTCAGCGGCCAACTCAATCTTTCCGAAAACTGTCTGGATCGACATCTCCCGACGCGGCGTCGCAACAAAGCCGCGATTTTGTGGGAAGGCGAGCCGGGCGACAAACGCACCCTCACTTATCAGCAGCTGCATCACGAAGTCTGCCGATTCGCAAACGTGCTGAAGCGCAACCAAATCGGCAAAGGTGATCGCGTTATCATCTATTTGCCAAATATTCCAGAGGCGGCGATAGCCATGCTCGCCTGTGCGCGGGTTGGCGCGGTGCATTCGGTCGTTTTCGGCGGGTTCAGCGCCGATGCCATTCGCGACCGGATCGCCGACAGCGGCGCCATTGCTCTGATCACCGCGGATGGCGGCTATCGTCGTGGCGAGATTGTGCCGTTGAAAAAAAATGTCGATGATGCGCTCCGCGGCGGCACCTCCGTCAGAAGCGTCATCGTCTTCCAGCGCGCTCGCAACGAGATCCACATGGAAGAAGGGCGCGACGTTTGGTGGCATCGAGAGCTGGAGCACGTCAATGCCAACTGCCCGCCGGTGCCACTCGACAGCGAGCATCCGCTATACATCCTCTATACCAGTGGGTCGACGGGAAAACCGAAGGGCATTTTGCACACGACCGGCGGATATCTCGTCGGGATTTACACTACGACCAAATACGTCTTCGACATCCGGGACGAAGACCTCTTCTGGTGCACGGCTGACGTCGGCTGGGTCACTGGCCATAGCTATGTCGTTTACGGCCCACTAGCGAACGGCGCGACGACTTTGATGTATGAAGGTGCGCCGAACTGGCCGGAACCGGACCGGTTCTGGAAAATTATCGAGGAATATCGCGTCAATATTCTCTACACCGCGCCAACCGCGATTCGCGCCTTTATCCGTTGGGGCGACGAATGGGTGCGCAAGCACGATCTCTCGTCCCTGCGCCTACTTGGCACGGTTGGCGAACCAATCAATCCCGAAGCATGGATGTGGTACCACCACGAGATCGGCGGTGGCCGCTGCCCCATCGTCGACACCTGGTGGCAGACGGAAACCGGCGCAATTATGATCACGCCGTTGCCCGGTGCGATTCCGACCAAACCCGGCAGCGCTACACTTCCCTTTTTTGGCGTCGACCCGGCGATTGTCGAGCCAACGGGCAAAGAAGTGGGCCCGAATGTCGGTGGCAAACTCATTATCCGCCGGCCCTGGCCGTCAATGCTGCGGACCATCTATGGCGATACGGCGCGCTACAAGCAGCAGTACTGGAGCGAATTTAAAGGTAATTACCTCACCGGCGATGGAGCGCGCCGGGAGGAAGACGGCTATTTTTGGATCGTCGGCCGCATTGACGACGTGCTCAACGTCGCTGGCCACCGTCTCGGCACGTCTGAGATCGAGAGCGCGCTGGTAAGCCATGCCCAAGTGGCCGAGGCTGCAGTGGTAGGGCGGCCGGATGAACTCAAAGGCCAAGCGGTGGTCGCGTTTGTGACTCTGAAAAGCGGAGGCACGCCGAGTTTTCCGCTCAAGCAGGAGTTACGCGATCACGTGAGCAGACACATCGGCGCCATTGCCAAACCGGACGAAGTCCGTTTTGCCGAGGCGCTGCCAAAGACACGGAGCGGCAAAATCATGCGCCGCCTTTTAAAAGAGATCGCCAGCGGAAAGACTGTGACAGGAGACACGACAACACTCGAAGATTTTAGCGTTTTGGCGAAGCTCAGCGAAGAGGAGTGATTGTCGATCTGACGCTGTCGTAAATTGAAATCGTGAGTTTTATTCGCACAGGTTTGCGCGAACTGGCGCTTAAAGTGAAGCGCCAACGCACGCGCATGGCATTGCGGCACGAGAAGCGGCTGCTGCAGAAAAGCGAGATCGCGCTAGGACGAGAGGGTACTTCGCAAGCGGCAAACTTTCCGGAACTCCGGAACGAAATCGTCGCGCTGAAGAAACTCGAACAGGAGCAAAAAGAAGTCGCCCTTCGGATTGCTCAGATCGAGGAAGGGATCAAAAGGATCGAAACTGACCGCCAGCGGAATACTGACGCGCAGCAGGAAGCAATCGCGAAAGTGGAATCGGAAAAAAAGCCGGTGGTTCAAAGACGCAACGACGCGAAGAGCACGGCTGACGTTTGCGAGCGCGAGCTTAAGGCGGTGCAACGGCGGGTGGAGCAGAACGACGAGACCGACCGCCAATTGCTGAAAGAGGTCGCTGAACTGCAGGCGTTAACGCCACCACCACCCGATCTCGATCAGCAGTTGGCCAGTATTAAAGTGCGCCGCAGCCGTCTGCCAGATGAACGCGCGGAATTGATCCGCGCCCGGCTTGGTAGTGAAGACGCGTGTCGACTGGCCAAAGAAAAGCTCGTCGCGGCCGAAGCCGAGCTTGCCGTTGTCGAGAAAAACATCGAACGAGTTCGCGGCGAATTCGATGCGCACGACCGCGGGTTTGCCGAGAAGATCCGTGCACAGCAGCAGGCGTTGCGCGAAGCGCGCGCGCAACATCAAACCGTAGAGGAACGCAAAAATCCCGCGTATCTCAACATCGGGCGCCATCTGGCCTCACAGCGGATTGCACCACCGAACGCGCCGCACCTGCTCGACGAGGTCCATCGGCACCGCACGGCGGTAGATCGACATCTAGAGCACAAGGAGGAGCTCGCGCAGTTGTCGAGCAAGATCGATAAACAAGAACTGCGGCAATTCTATTTCAGTGTCGTGTCGATCCTCGCACTTTTGGCCATCATTTTGCCGCTCGTGTTCCAATCACCGAAACAACGGGAGTGGCTCCCACAGCAAACCGAAACGATTCTGTCGATCAATTGCGAACACTTCGAGCGCGATGATCTGCCGCGCCGCTGGCGCAAAGAGCAACCGCAGGAATGGGCGCAAGTCTGGCGCGGGTTGACCAGCGCCGCCACCACAATTCCTGAGTTGAAACTGCCGCGCGAGATTGTGCGAATTACTCGCGCACTCACGACCGAGCAAGCTGGCAACAGGCGAGAGTTTATGCTCATTGAAGCGCGAGGCGACGTTTCGCGCGCGATTCGCTCAGTCGAGAAAGATGGCACATTCAAAAGGCGCGATATCGCTGGGTTGCCGGTGTGGGAGCGACCAGACCTGGCCGTTGCGCGCGTCGGCCCGAAGACCCTCGCCGTCGGACGAAGCGCGGAAGTCGGCGAGCTCGTGCGCGTGCGCCTCGGCATCGATTCGGACCTCAAAATCACCGGCCAATTGTTTGATCGATTTCAGGCACTCGATCGAGAAAGCGCGTTGCGGCTGATTTCGCGTGACCCGCCGCATCTCGCGCGCATCTTCCAACCTCTCTTCACCAGCGAGCTGCTGGACACGCCCCAATTACTCGGCCTCGCTGTGACCTTGCAAAATCCGATCAAGGCCAGGCTGCTTATGAAACTCAGCTCGCCCGAAAAAGCGGCGCAACTCGCCAGCAACCTCCACACACAACCGCAGCGCTGGCTACACTTGCAGGATTCTGATTTGTTGCTCTACGTGCAACCGCCGGAAATCACCCGTCAGGGGACAAACCTGGAATTGCGTTTCATCGTGCCGGAGAACAGCGCGCGCCTGTTGCTCCGGCGCATCGCCAACGTCCCGATGCCAGGCAGCGTCGCCGCGCAATGATCGACGTCTTCCTGCGCGACCTGCGGCAGCCTGAATATCTGCACGTGCTCATTAATCCTCTGCCTGTTTATGGCTTGGGTGCGGGAGTGGTGGCGTTGATCGTCGCGCTTTTTTTGCGGAGCCGCGCCGCGCATTTGTCTGCGCTCGTGATCATCTTAATCAGTTCCGCGGCCGCATTCCCCGTGGCTTATCTCGGTCATCAGGCCTACGACCGCGTTTTGTCGATGAGCGACGATTCAGGCCGTGCTTGGCTCGATGAGCACGAAGAGCGGGCCGACGATCTCGTCTGGTTTTTTTACGCGCTGGCGGTACTCTCTGCAGCCGCGATTTTCTTGCCTAACAAATGGCCAAAGTTCGCCGCGCCTTTAACCGTCGCAACCCTGTTACTGTCAATCTTGTGCCTTGGTTTTGGTGGATACATCGCTTATGCCGGAGGTAAAATTCGGCATCGTGAATTCCGCAACGCGCCGGCACCGCCGGAAAGACCGCCGGCTTAATGATTGATCAGCCTCGCTGCGAGTGACGACGGCGCTCGACCGAGCCGAACGCGACATCGAGGCGCACAGCGCGACCCTGCGCAAGCCGCTCGGCCTGTTTGACCTCGCGCTCACACAAATTCTGTTTGTAGTCGGTTCGAGCTGGGTCGGCACCGCGGCAAAGCTCGGCCCATCGCATCTGTTTTTCTGGCTGCTCGCCATTTTGCTCTTTTACATCCCGCAAGCCGCCGTCGTCATCTACCTGAACGGCCGGATGCCGCTCGAAGGGGGCATCTATCAATGGGCCAAGCTCGGGTTCAGCGAGTTCGCCGGGTTCATTGCAGCTTGGAATCTCTGGCTGCTTTCCATCACGGTGATCGCTCTCGGCGGCATGTTCGTCACCACCAACATCTCCTATGCGATCGGCTCTAGCGGCGCCTGGATGCCGAACAGCAAATGGTGCGTGTCGTTCATCAGTTGCGCTCTCGTCGCTGGACTGGGCTGGGCCGGCGCGCGGGGTCTCTCGTTAGGCAAATGGGTCCATAACATCGGCGCGTTCGCCATGCTCGCAGTTTACGGTGCGCTCATCGCTTTGCCGTTCGTGAGTCTCGCGCGTGGGGAATTGCCGCAGTATCACCCGCTCGGTTTGGTCGCGCCGACCGCGTCGATGTTTTATTGCCTCAACATCTTCAGCAAACTGGCAGTCGGCGGGCTCAGTGGATTCGAATACGTCGCTATCCTCGCAGGCGAAGCCCGCGCACCGGCACGCGATATCGGCCGGTCCGTCATCATTGCAGCGCCGATCATTGCCCTAATGTTCATCCTCGGAACCAGCTCTGTGCTCGCGTTCGTTGGC
>DASQXY010000286.1:0-3577 GCA_035639455.1 Chthoniobacterales bacterium
GGACGCTATATGCTCAAGGCTTGGATTGACAGTAGAACAACGCATGAACGCCCGGTCGAACTCAAGGATAAGGTGACAACGCACGTTGATTTTCCATGATCGCGCCGATATGGACCGATAAGCTCGAGATAGGCGAATTTCGGACAAAAGTTTGGGCAGCGATGGTGCTCGTCGTTGCCGCAGTGACAGCGATGGCCCTTTACATTGGCCAACGCTACGTCACGGCAACTGCAGAGCGCGATCTGGAGCAAAACTTTCAAGGCCAGCTTGTGGCACTGCATAAACTCGAGGGGCTGCGACAGAACGCGCTGGCAGAACGTTGCCGGATACTCGCAGAAAACCCGCGAATCCATGCGGCACTCGAGGATAATGCTCTCGATTTACTCTACCCCAGCGCCAAAGATGAATTGCGCGACTTAATGAACAGGGCGCAAGCTTCCGTGCCGGATGCGACAGGCTCTCTTCACGCCAGCTTTTACCGCTTTCTCGATGCGACCGGCAGAGTTTTGTCGCCGCCGGACGCAAACAACGTTGGGCACCTCGGTGAGGCAGCGGAAGCGCGGCTCGCGGTGAAGCAATTGCCCGAAAGAGAGGAAATTGGCTATCTGCCTGTAAGCAACAATCCGGCACTCGGTTCGATTGCAGAGGTGATCGCGGTACCGATTTTTTCGACTGAGACGGGTGAGGCGATCTCCGTTTTAGTCGTTGGATTCAGGCCATTCGAGCTGCTGGCGACAAGCACAGGCGTTGGCATGAAAAGCGGCATTTGGGTAAAGGGCCGATTGCGCATGCCAGCGCTATCAGTATCGGAACAAGCTACCCTCAGCAGCGAAATAACGAAGGCGGTAACGAAGTCGGCTCAGGCGCAAAATAACTTCATGACCACCGTGACCGGAGTGCCGCAGCTGGTTTTTTATAAATGGCTCAACCCAGGGTCAGTGTTTCCCCCGGCGTATGAAATCTGCCTTTATCCGCTCACGGATTACATTGCACAGCTGCACCGGCTACGATGGCGAATTGTGGGCGCAGGCGGGTTCCTTTTACTCGGCGGCCTTGTGGCAAGCCACTTCATCGCGGGCCGCCTCGCAAAGCCAGTGGAGAAGTTGGCCCTCGATTCGGCGAAAGATCGCGCAGAGCGAAAACGGGCCGAACTCGCCCTCGCTTCGGCCAGTGAAGAATTGGAAAGATCGACACGGTATTCGGCCGATGCCTCTCACCAGTTAAAGAGCCCAGTGACGATTCTACGCACGGGTCTCGAGACATTATTGGCGCGTGAAGATTTCAAATCGGATGTCTACGAGGAACTCTCTTCTCTGCTACACCAGACGCACCGATTGACCGGTGTTATTGATGATTTGCTTCTGCTTTCGCGCATGGATGCCGGGCATCTTCAAATCGATCCGCAGCCAGTGAATCTCAGTCAACTGGTGAACGAATGGTTGGACGATCTCGACGCGCTTCCTGATTCTTTCGATGTGAAGATCGAGAAGGACTTTCCAGCGGACGTATATGTCGCCGGTGAAAAACGATACACCTCGCTGATCGTGGAAAACCTTCTCGAGAACGCGCGAAAGTACAATCGAGCTGGTGGTCGCCTCCGCGTAGCCGCACATCAGAACGGCAGAGAGATCGTACTGACGATTGCTAACACCGGAGATTCGATCGCACCTTCTGCCCAGCAGCACATTTTCCAGCGATTCCATCGTGGTGCCGGTGGATCGCCTATTTCAGGTCACGGGCTCGGTTTGAATTTGGCGCGCGAGCTTGCGCGTCTGCACGGCGGCGATTTGCGCCTAGTTCATTCGCAAAATGACTGGACGGAATTCGAGGTACGCTTTCGCGTTGCGGAGCGAACGCCAAGCGCTGCGAAGGAACATGCATGAAGCTGGTGCGGGCGCTTAGCCTGTGCTTTTTCACCTGCACAGCGCGCGCGCTTGATATTGATGATTTTTTTGATCGGCTCGACAGCGCGCTCACAGTGGCTGCCTTCAACGACAATCTTCGTGCTCGCTTGAGCGGCACACTCGATCTTGAGTTTTATCACTTCGAACAACCCGCCCCGGGACTCATCGACAGCAACATCGATACCCTTTTCAATCCGCGCCTGAGTCTGTTTGTCGATGCACAACTCGGATCACAATTTTACTTCTTTGCTCAGTCCCGAATGGATCGAGGCTTTGACCCAAGCGACCGCGGCGCGGCAATTCGGGTGGACGAATACGCGCTGCGATTTACACCATGGGAGGACGGACGCTTCAATTTGCAAGCAGGCAAGTTTGCCACTGTCGTGGGCAATTGGGTCCGGCGGCATTTGTCGTGGGAAAATCCGTTCATCGACGCACCGCTGGTTTACGAAAACATCACCGCCATCAGTGACAAAGCGGCGCCCGCGTCACCGCGAGACTTCGTCGAACGGTTTGAACCAGCCGGAAAATATGAATTCAATCCTGTAATTTGGGGGCCAAATTATGCGAGTGGGATTTCTGTCTCAGGTCGGCTTGGTCAATTCGATTATGCCGCCGAAGTGAAAAATTCCTCGCTCTCTTCGCGTCCGGAATCGTGGAACGTGACCGAAATTGGTTTCAGCGACCCAAGCGTCAACAGCCGTTTCGGTTTCCGCCCGAATGAAACGTGGAATTTCGGCTTGTCATTCGGCGAAGGGACGTATTTCCGGCCAGAAGCTGGGCCGACGTTGCCGCGTGGACGTGACATCGATGATTACCGCGAGTTCGTCTTGGGACAAGATCTTAGCTTTGCTCTCCATCACCTCCAGGTTTGGGCAGAAGTCTATGAAGCGCGTTTTGAAGTGCCGCGCGTCGGCGACGCGGACACCTTCGCGTATTATTTAGAAGCGAAGTATAAGTTCACGCCGCGGTTCTTTGGCGCGCTGCGTTGGAACCAGCAATTCTTCAGCAAGCTCGACATCGGCAAGCGTTGGGGAAATGATCTGGCCAAGGTCGATATCGCCGCGAGTTATCGGTTCAGCTCGCACGCCCAGCTAAAGCTGCAATATAGTTTTCAACAGGAAACGACCGGCCCGCGCGATGATAATCACATAATTGCCGCGCAGCTGACGGTTCGTTTCTAAGTAGCGATGCGCATTCTCATCATCGAAGATGACGTTCCGCTGGTCCGAAAGATTGCTGCCGGGCTGATCGAGGCCGGTCATGACCCGTTACCCGTACATGACGGGGAGACAGCTCTGGCTCGAGCCCAGGAGAGTTCGTTCGACTTGATCATACTAGATGTAGGTCTGCCGCGAATGGACGGTTTTGAAGTATTGCGTGAGTTGCGAGCTCAACATGTGCCCAGCCGCATCCTGATGCTGACCGCTCGCGGCGAAGTGAAGGATCGTGTCACCGGGTTGCAACTCGGGGCGGACGATTATTTGCCCAAGCCATTTGCCATGCCGGAGTTGATCTCCCGTGTGCACGCGCTTGGCCGACGTTATGCCGAGGAACCGGCGCTAAAACTTCGCGTTGGCGATCTCACATTGGACGTGGTAAACCACCAAGTCTATCGGGGGATCCGCCGGATCGACCTCTCCGCGCGCGAGCTGACTCTGTTGAAAGTTCTC
>DASQXY010000287.1:0-6609 GCA_035639455.1 Chthoniobacterales bacterium
CACAACCTCGCGAGCGCGTGTAGTCAATTTGCGGGAAGCCGGCGCCAAGGAAGTGCATATGCGAGTGAGCTGTCCGCCGCACCGGTTTGCCTGTCACTACGGAATCGATTTTCCCGATCCGGAAAAATTGATCGCCAATCAGATGTCGATGGAAGACATCTGTAAATATCTCGGCGTGGATAGCCTCGGTTATCTCGACGTAGAAGGAATGGTGCGCGCCACCGGCCGTAAAGTGAACGAATTTTGTCTCGCTTGTTTCAACGGTCATTACCCCTTGCCTGTTGATCCGGCGCTCGACAAGTTCATCATGGAAAAACGCGAAGCGCGCGCCAAAGCCTTGGCAGATCAGGAAGTGCACCCCACGCTTTTTGCGGATCTGAAATAACCGCACGCGGTAGCGTTTTCGCCTGTCATTCTGAGCGGAGTCGAGGAATCTCTCATTGTTTAACACCAAGAGATGTCTCGACTTCGCTCGACATGACAAAAAAAGAAAAGGCTTACGCGCGCGCCGGCGTCGATGTCGATCTTGCCAACCGCCTCAAGCGCCGCATTCAAGGATTCGTTAGGCAAACACATGGTCCGCAGGTGCTCGGAAAAACCGGCGGGTTCGGCGGACTTTTCCGCGCTGACTTCGGCAACATGCGCGAACCAGTCCTTGTTTCCAGCATCGATAGCGTCGGCACGAAGCTGAAGATAGCCTTCGCATTAGATCGACATGACACGGTCGGCGCGGACCTGGTGAACCATTGCGTCAACGACATCGCCGTCCTCGGCGCGCGTCCACTCTTCGTTCTTGATTACATCGGCTGCGAAAAACTCGAACCGCATGTGTTTGAACAGTTGCTCCGTGGCTTGGCGCGTGCGTGCCGCGCCGCCGGCTGCGCGTTAATCGGCGGCGAGACGGCGCAACTGCCTGGCATGTATTACAACGGCGAATACGATCTCGCCGGGTGCATCGTCGGCGTGGTTGATCGTGCGGACATCATTGACGGGTGCAGCATCCAGCCCGGCGACGTGATCCTCGGCCTCGCGTCAAACGGTCTGCACACCAACGGCTACTCGCTTGCCCGCACAATCCTGTTCGAAAAAATGTTTCTCCAACCGTCATCGAAGTTCGACCGGCTGCGCAGCACAGTTGGTGGGGAGCTCTTGCGTGTGCACAAAAATTATCAGCCGCTGCTCGCGAAAGTACCAGGCCGCTTAATCAAAGGTCTCGCGCACGTCACTGGTGGCGGTCTAATCGATAACGTGCCGCGAATTTTGCCCGACGACTGCGACGCAATCATTGAGACGAAATCATGGCGAGTGCCCCGGATCTTCAAAATTCTGCAGGAGAATGGAAACGTCGAACGCACCGAGATGTACCAGGTCTTTAACATGGGTATCGGCATGGTCGCAATCATTGCCGCACGTGACGCGAAACGTGTCATGTCGATCCTGCACGCAAAAAGAATCGGCTACGTCGATCGCGGCACGGGTAAGACGCGTTTGGTGTAACCGCAGGCTGTCACTGTCGCTGAGTTTGCGACGGCCGTACACCGCCGCTAGAGGAGGAGCAATGGAAAAGCGCCAACTCGGCAAAACCGATATGGACGTGACCGTGCTCGGTTTCGGTGGCTCTGAAATCGGATATGAAAGAGTGGCGCAAGACTCGGTCGACCAATTGTTGAACAGCGCGCTCGACGCTGACCTGAATGTCATCGACACAGCCGAATGTTATTATCATAGCGAAGAGCTAATCGGCCGCGCTGTGGGCAAGCGGCGCAACGACTTTTATCTCTTCACGAAATGCGGTCACCCGCATGGCATGGAGAGCAGTGCGAACTGGTCGAAGTCTTCGATCCTCGCCAGCGTGCAGCGGAGCTTACATCGCTTGCAAACCGATTTTGTCGATCTTGTCCAGCTGCACAGTTGTTCTGAATCGGAGCTGCGGCATGGCGAAGCGATTGAAGCATTGCAGACCGCGCGTGAGCGCGGTTTCACCCGTTACATCGGTTACAGTGGCGATAGTCGAGCGGCGCATTATGCCGTGGACTGCGGCGCGTTCGACACCCTGCAGACGTCGATCAATATCGCCGACCAAGAGGCGCTTGAGTTGACGCTGCCGATTGCTCGCCAAAAACAAGTCGGCGTGATCGCAAAGCGACCCATCGCGAACGTCGCGTGGAAAACTGGCCATCGTCCGCGCGATTCTTATCATCACGAATATTGGGAGCGGCTGCGGAGATTGAACTACCAGTTCCTGCGCAATCGTCCCGTTGAAGAAACCATTGCAACTGCGTTGCGTTTCACCTTGAGCGTGCCGGGCGTGCACACCGCCATCGTTGGCACCACCAAACCTGAGCGCTGGCAGCAAAACGCCGGAATGATCGAAGCGGGCCCTCTTCCCGAAATCGAGTTTCAGGCAATTCGCGACCGCTGGGAAGAATACGCGCCGCGAACTTGGATCGGGCAGATTTAAAACGTGGCACAAGTTTGCAACTTGCGAGGCACGCAAATGCGCAATTGGAAAAGTTGCGCCACATTTCGATCGAAATGAGACAGCGCAAACTTGGACGCGGTGGTCCGATTGTGTCCGCCATTGGGCTCGGCTGCATGGGCATGTCGGATTTTTACGGCGAGCGCGATGAAGAGGAATCGGTTGCGACCATTGGTCGCGCGCTCGAGCTCGGCATCACGTTCTTCGACACGGCCGACGTTTACGGGCCGCACACCAATGAAGAGCTGGTCGGCCGCGCGTTAAAGCCGCACCGCGAGCTTGTCGTTATCGCGACGAAGTTTGGGATTATTCGCGACCCGGCTAACGCGGAGTTTCGCGGTATCAACGGCAAACCTGATCACGTGAAGCGCGCGTGCGAAGGCAGCTTGCGGCGGCTGCAGGTCGATTGCGTCGATCTTTACTACCAGCACCGAGTCGATCCAGACACGCCAATCGAGGAGACAGTTGGCGCGATGTCGGAACTCGTACGCGATGGTAAGGTGCGGTTCCTCGGGTTGTCCGAACCGGGCGCGCGGACGATTCGGCGCGCCCACGCAGTTCACCCCATCACCGCAGTACAATCAGAATACTCACTCTGGACGCGCGACCCTGAGGACGAAGTGCTCGGCGTCTGTCGCGAGCTTGGTATCGGATTCGTCCCCTACTCGCCTCTGGGCCGCGGTTTTCTTGGCGGCAAACTGACGCGCTTCGAGGATTTGGCGGAAGATGATTACCGCAGAACATCACCGCGTTTTCAGGGCGATAATTTGCGGCGCAATCTCGATCTGCTGAAGCACGTCGAGCAAATGGCGCGCGAGAAACGTTGTACGCCCGCGCAGCTCGCGCTCGCGTGGGTGCTCGCACAAGGCGATGACATCGTGCCCATCCCTGGCACGAAGCGGCGCAAGTATTTGCAAGAGAACGTGGGTGCGCTCGATGTCGATTTGACGAGCGAAGATCTGAAGCGCGTTGAGGAGGTCGCGCCCAAAGGCGCTTTCGCCGGCCAACGCTATCCTGATTGGGCGATGGCGATGGTCAATCGCTGATCCAAGCTGAGGCAGCAAGACTGTTCGCAATGAAAAAATGGCGAAGCGTAGTGTACGCCGCTGTCGCTGTACTCATCGTCGCGGTTGCGTGTGCCGCCGGCTATTACATCATTAGCTATTTTCAAGGGGCCAAGCTCGCGCAGCAGGGCTACGAAGCGTCGGCGCGAGCGGACCATGATACCGCAATCGCAAAGTATGACGCGGCATTGCACAAGCCGGTCAGCAGCTACCAGAAATCGTACGTCTATTTGAATCGCGGCGCTGCAAATAATTTCAAATGGCGTTTTGATGAAGCCATTCGCGATCACACTCAAGCGCTGCGGCTTAATCCGCAGTTGAGCGAGGCTTACGCGGGGCGCGGGTTGGCGTATCTGCGGAAGGGCGAAAACGAGAAGGCCATTGCCGATTTGACCGAAGCGATTCGGCTCGATCCGAATTCCCACTCCGCCTACTACAACCGTGGGTTAATTTTTCTGCAAAAGGACGAGCCTGATAAAGCGGTGGCCGATCTGGAGGAAGCCGTGCGCTGTAATCCGAGAAGCGCAGAAGCGTTGGTCATGCGGGGTATGTGCTACATCGCCAAGAACGATTTCGACCGCGCACTGGCAAGTTTCGATGGAGCGATCGCAGTCGATCCAACGAACGCAATCGGCTACATGGAGCGATCGAATCTCTATGGGCGCAAAGGAGAATACGACAAACGGGACCGTGATTACGCGCAAGCACTGCATTTGAACCCAGACATCGCCAAGGCGTCCAGCGACTTTGCCCGGCTACTCACTGCGCAACAATGGCGCGAGTGGTCTCGCGAGTTTAGCAAACGCAACGCCGGAAAGGATTACTTCGAATTATTTCGCGAAGCGCAAGCTGCTGCGACGATCGGCAATCACGAGCGCGCGATCGAATTGTATAACGATTTCTTAGCGCTGGACATCACTGCTCCGCAAGCGTCCGTCGCGACAATGAATCGCGGTAACGCCTTCAAAGCCAAAGGCGAACTTGATCGAGCACTGCGCGACTACAACCAAGCCATCGGTTTGGATTCACAAAATGCGGGAGCGTACGTCAATCGCGCTGGGATTCTTGCCCAGCAGCGCAAACGCGAAGCTGCGCTCGCAGACTATGCCGAAGCGATTCGGCTGAATCCAAAACAGTGGGAGGCATACTTTGATCGTGCCGCCACCCTAGCCGAAGCAGGCGAATTGGACAGAGCGATCGCGGACCTGACGGAGGCGATAAACCTCAATCCGAAATTCGTTGGCACTTACGTCAATCGGGCCGATGTGTTCATGCGTCGTCGCGAGTTCGACAAAGCAATTGAGGATTGTAACACGGCGATTCAGCTCGAGCCGAATGCGAGTGGGGCGTTCTGGGTTCGCGCTAATGCTTACAAGTTTAAAGGTGATCGTACAAAAGCCTTGGGCGATCTGGAAACCGCAGTAAGGTTGAAGCCAAGGAAGCTTGAAATTGCGCTAAACTCGGTGGCGTGGCTCCGCGCTACCGCTCCGGAAGCAAGCATACGCGATGGAAAAAAGGCCGTGGAACTCGCTACGAAAGCCTGTGAGTTATCGGTTTGGCGGAACCCGAGCTTCATCGACACACTTGCCGCTGGCTACGCCGAAATCGGCGATTTTGACCAAGCTTTCAAATACCAGAAGCAGGCTTTGTCCATAAGCGGACTTCCCGATAGTGCCCAAGCAGGTGCGCAAAAGCGGCTCGAACTGTACAAGCAGCAGAAAGCATATCGGGAAGAGTGACGCATCAATGCGGCGGATTATGTCGCCATCCGCCGCGGCACCATCGCGGAGGCGAGCATGCTCTGCACGATTTCATCGCGCTGGTTCGTGGTCACGTTACGCAGACGCACGATTCCGTAGTTCGGCTTCGAGCGCGACAGCCTGAGATCGACAATCTCGGTTTCGACGCGGAGCACATCGCCCGGCCGGACCGTGTTTGGCCAGCGCAATTCATCGACGCCCAGACCAATTGCGCCTTCGGCAAAGTTCAACGTGCGCACAAACAAGCGCATCGTCATTGCCGCCGTGTGCCACCCGCTCGCGATCAATCCTTTGAAGATCGTGCGCTCGGCCGTTTTGCGATTGAGATGAAACATCTGCGGATCGAATTTGTGGGCGAACTCAATCAGCTCCTTCTCCTTCACCGACAGCGGCTCGGACTCGAACCGCTCGCCAATCTTCAGATCGTCGTAATAGCGCTCTTGCGGTGCCGACACAGTGCTCAATTGATGCGCGATTGCTCGGTGTTGAGCAACGTGTAAAATGCCCGGCGTCCGTTCATTTGCTTCTGCGAAAGCGGGCCTGCCACGCTGTAGCCTTGATGAAGGCGGGCGGTTAGCTCAGCGGTAGAGCGGCTGGTTTACACCCAGTAGGTCGGAGGTTCGAACCCTTCACCGCCCATCAGAGCTTGACACAATCACGCCGCTCTGCAGCACATCAATAAGCCGGGCTCATTATCGATGCACTAGCGGGAGCGTAAGCGCCGCTACAACTTACGACAACATTTGGGCCACGGCGGCTTCGCAATGGATGTGAGTCGTGTCGAGCAATGGAATACTCTTGTGTTCGGCGTCGCGCAGGATAAGCGGAAGCTCAGTGCCGGCTAGAAGGACCGCGTCAATGTCGACCTTGCCTCGCATCCGATCGACAATGGCCAGTAATCCGTCTTTCGTCTTCGGCAGAAACTTTCCGTGGATGAGCTCATTCATGTATTTGTCATGGATGTAATCCTGGTCAGCCTCATCCGGCCTAACGAGCCCGATGCCGTCGCGCGAGAACGGCCGCGCGTACCACTCTCCGTTCATGGTGAATTTCGTGCCGAAAATCGCCAGCCGTTTAAATTGTCGATCTTTCGCCGCGGCACAAGTCGCCTCCACGATGCTGATGAGGCGGATGGGTGAACGCGCGGCGATTTCGTCAAAGGCCAGATGAGGCGTGTTGGCGGCGATCAGCCCAAAATCGGCACCGGCACGGGCGAGTTTCTCGATTTCAGCGACAATGTTGGCCGCGACCCGCTCGAGGTCGTTTGCGAGCACCGGCTCGCGCACGCTGTTCAAATCGATGCTGT
>DASQXY010000288.1:0-9398 GCA_035639455.1 Chthoniobacterales bacterium
CTGCCGTCGTGGAAATACGGAGGGTGGAAACGAAGGCCGCGCAATGGCGTGGTGCGGTATGCTTTTTTAGTGGTCCGCGCCGCGTAGGCGCCATCCATGCCCGTTTCCGCGGGTTGGTGAAGGACGGCGGAATTGTTGTCGGTGTTGCTTCCCCCGACATGGCACTGCTGACAGTTCGCGGCGAAGACCTGTGTGCCGCGGCGCGCGGCGTCAGCGTTCCCGGCGACGGTGGTCGGCGCAGGCAGGCTGTGCTGATAGGCGCGCAATGGCGCGAGCTTCGGGGTCACTAGGTCCGGCGACTGGTGGATGTTGATGCCGAGGCGAGGATCTGAAAAGTTGCCATGACCTCCCATCTGCGTCACGGCCACATAGGCATTCCAGTAGGAGATAGGCGCCTCGGCGGTGTAGGTTTCGTTGGTTACGCTGACCAGGCCGTAAGCAGGCGGGATCTCCAGCGGCGTGTTCTTGCCGTCGATGTTGAAGCGCGGGTCGTACCGGCCCTTGCCCCAGGAGAGATAGACGGCACGCTGTTGCGGCGTAACCGCCGGAGATAGGGCGATGATCTTGCCGACATTCAGGCTTCGGTTTGGCCATCCGTCGAGGCGGTGGCCGATGCCCGGCAGCATGGCATTGTCGACGGTGGAGTGGCACAGCGCGCAGGTCACGCCGAGCCGCTGGATGTGGCCGTTGGGGCCGAAGCTCGCCTGCACCCCGACCACCGCATTCTGCCTGAGCAGTTCCCTCGTGCCGCTGGACGCGAGCGGATTGTGGGCAACGAACTTGCCGAAATTGAGGTGGTCCATGTCCACCTTGAGCCCGAGCGCCAAGGCCTGCGCCGGCGTCATCTTGTCCACGATTTCGTGGAGTCGCAGCTGATCCGTCCACTTCTGCTCGTCCCCGAATGTGTCGTAGCGGAAGATCTGCTGCCCCTGGGACTCGATCGCCGAAAGCCCGGCGGCTGGACGATTGGCCACCATCATCGTGGCACAGCCGGCCAGGGCCACCGAAGCGGCCACTGCCGCGCAGACCAACTTTTGTCGACGAGCCGAGCGCGCCGGGAACGCAGCCGTGTCGTTCACCTCGAGACTGTAGGTCAATTGGCTGACGGGGTTTTTATTGATCATGGATTCCCTCCTCTTAGCAGGGCGGAGATGGCCGTGATCGGGTTTCTTTTCGCGTTTCGCAGCGGCTCCTCGGTTTGGTCGCATTAAACGAAGATACTTTTTGACTTATTGCTGTGATCGGTCCCGCTTATTTTCTCGCCTGCAGCGCGACGGATTTGGGTTATGACAAGAGGTCGCATGCAAGCCAAAGGATGGAAGAAACGGTTGCTGGCTTCGACTCGTGGACGAATTCTGGCTCTGCTCCGCGTCGAGCACAGGACGGTCAGCGATCTTGCCGCTGCTGTGCATCTTACGCCTAACGCGGTCCGCGCGCATTTGCTCAGCCTCGAACGAGATAGGCTCGTTCAACCGCGCGGCACGCGGCGCGGAATACGTAAACCACACGTAGCTTATGGCCTTACCCCGGAAGCCGAGCACATTTTCCCCAAAGCTTATGGCCCGCTACTCAATCAGTTCGTGGCGGCCGTGTCGCGGCGACTTCCACCCCGCGCCTTGCGTGGCGTCATGCGCGAAGTCGGCGCGGCAATCGCTGCGGATCACCTACCTCGGCTAGAGAATCGCAGTCGTCGGGAACGAATTAAAGCTGCTGTTGATCTATTCAGCGATCTCGGCGGCTCGGCTGTTTTCGATCAGATTGGTGCCAAGCAATTCATTCACGGCCGTAACGGCTGCCCGCTCGCCGCCGTTGCCGCGAGTCATCCAGAAGCGTGTCTCATCGTCGAATCTATGATTTCGAAAATCATTGGCGCGACGGCGAAAAAATGCTGCGAATATGGTGAAGTGCCGCGCTGTTGTTTTCAATTGAGCGGGATCAGCCAGCAGCGATAAAGCGAATCGCATAACAGGGAAGGGACTCGGCATGGCGAGTTTTTTCGCCGATCCGCGGCACGCGCGCGATGGCGCTTGGGTGCGATTGTCTCTTGCCATGGCTGCGTCTGCGCCTGAGCTCAGCGGCCCCGACTTGGAACAAGGATTTCGACTCGAGGATGTCGTTGATGGCGGGATGTTGTTAGGTCACGCTTTCGGCGAAGCGGTTCTGATTGCGCGCCGTGGCACCGCGCTTTTCGCAATCGGCGCGACTTGCACGCATTACGGCGGCCCGCTGAGCGAAGGACTGCTTGTCGGCGAAACGGTGCGTTGTCCCTGGCATCATGCCTGTTTCAGTCTGCGTACCGGCGAAGCGATCGCCGCACCGGCATTGAATGACGTGAACTGCTGGATAATGGAAAAGCGCGGCGAGGAACTTGTCATCACGGGCAAGGCCGAGAACAAACCCAAGCGAACGCCAGTGGTTTCGCCGAGCAGCGTCGTGATTGTGGGCGCGGGCGCGGCAGGCGGCGCAGCGGCGGAGACGTTACGGCGTGAAGGCTACGGCGGACCGGTTACGCTCATTGGCGCCGATGAATTTCTGCCGTATGACCGGCCAAATCTTTCGAAGGATTATCTCGCCGGCACTGCACCGGAAGAATGGATTCCGCTGCGATCGGCTGATTTTTACCACGAGCAAAACATCGACACGATCACCGGCGTTGAAGTGCAGGCGATCGATCCAAAACAAAAACACGTCTCGCTCTCCGATGGGCGCTGCCTGGACTATGGCGCCTTATTGCTTGCCACAGGGGCGGATCCGGTACGGTTGCCCATTCCCGGAAACGATTTGCCGCACGTGTTCTATTTGCGAACGCTGCGCGACAGCCGCGCGATCATCGACAAAGCAAAGCATTCGGAGCGCGCCCTTGTCATAGGCGCGAGCTTCATCGGTCTCGAAGTCGCAGCATCATTGCGCGAGCGCGGTGTTGAGGTGCAGGTGGTCGGACGCGAATCGCAGCCGTTGGAGAAAATTTTCCGTCAGCAGCTTGGCGGTGTGATCCGCGAGCGGCACGAGCAACACGGCGTCACGTTCAATCTCGGCCGCAATGTCATCGTAATCGAAGATCGCCATGTGAAACTGGACGACGGCTCGACAGTGGACGCGGATTTCGTGGTCATCGGGATCGGTGTGCGGCCGAACACCAGCTTGGCCGAGCGCGCTGGCATTGCCACGGATAATGGCGTGCTCGTTGATGAGTATCTCGAGACCAACGTTCCCGGGATTTTTGCTGCCGGCGATATTGCGCGCTGGCCTGATCCGCGCGCTGGCCGCATTCGGGTGGAGCATTGGGTCGTGGCCCAAAGGCAGGGGCAAACCGCCGCCCGGAATATTCTCGGCGCGCGCGAACGCTTCGCGGCCGTCCCGTTTTTCTGGAGTAATCATTACGATTTGCACATTCGGTATGTCGGCCATGGCAGCCGCGAGGATCAGGCAAGCGTCGCCGGAAGATTGAAGGACAACGACGCGTCGGTTCTCTTTCATCGCGACGGCAAATTGACGGCGGTCGCCAGTCTCGGGCATGACTTGGAAAACCTGAAGGCGGAAGTGGCGCTGGAACGTGGCGATGAATTCCACCCACTATCTATGTAACGACGCTACCGCACGTTCCCCGGCGACCACAGCGGGTACGCAACGCCGCGGAGCCGGTGTACGGCGATTGCCTGGATGACGATGAGGCCGACGGCTGCTTCAATGGCCAGCAGATACAGCGGGTGCGTGATGATTCCGAGCGAGATGATCAGTGTCGTTGCGCCTGCCGGCGAATGCACGACATCGAATAGAATCATTAGCGCGCCCGTGAACGCCAATGAAAGCGCCGCGGCGGCAACGCGCGCGAGGTTTACGCCTTCGACCATGGCGGAGGGCGCATGTTGCAGCCCTGTTAACCACAAAGCGCCGTAACCGCACAGGATGCCG
This sequence comes from Chthoniobacterales bacterium, assembly GCA_035639455.1. Classification (GTDB taxonomy): domain Bacteria; phylum Verrucomicrobiota; class Verrucomicrobiia; order Chthoniobacterales; family UBA10450; genus AV17. The sequence continues at coordinate 3,913 of DASQXY010000288.1, forward strand.
ATGGCATGGCCGCACAATGTGTTGCGTGGACATGCCGACGGCGCGTCCGGCGACGCGAAGAGCAGAAACGCGGTCGGGCCGAGTGACGGAAACACGAGCGGCACGCGCCAGAGCATCGCCAATAGCGCGAGCAGCGCGATGGTGCCGAAGCCGTTGATGAACACGACCCAAACCAGCCGAGCGCGCCGCGGGGAGTTGTTTGTTTTCCGACCCGGTGTCTGCATCGCCGCCCAAATTGCTCGTGAGCCTACTCGCCCTTGAGCTTCGCGTTTAGATAGTTTTTCAATGCGACCGCATTGTTGCGGTGCGTGTCGTGCGCGCTGTAAAGGAGCGTCACTTTGCCTTCGCGCGCTGCTTTCGCTAACGGCTGCCAGGCAGACGGATTTGCATCGAGCTCTCTCGTGTAGCGGCGCTGAAAGCCGGGCCATTTTTTCGGATCGTGCCCAAACCATTTCCGCAGCGCCGCGCTCGGCGCCGCATCTTTGAGCCACACTGTGATCTGCAACGATTCCTTTTTTACGCCACGCGGCCAGAGTCGATCTACCAGGAACCGTGCGCCATCCGTTCCGGCTGGGTTCTGATACACACGCTTGGTCTCGATTTTCACATGGCCGGGTTCTGCCGCTATTATCAGCGCGGTTGTGTTACGCCTTAATGATCAGAAACAGCAGCAGCGTAGTGACGATGAGGGGAACCAAGCAAACAATGAGCACCAGGTTGTCGCGTGGCCCGAGTTCAGTCGGCAGGAGATTTTCGGCAATCAATTTCCTTTCGATATTGCGCAAGTGCCGCAGCACGTAAATGAACGCCCAGAGCATGGCAATGAACGCGATCCCGGCAAGAATTCGGATCGGCAAAAGCGGGTCAACCCCCAGTAGTGCCGTTGATACCGGCGCCGTCAGCGCTTCCATTTCAGAAGGGAAACGCAAGCAATAGCCGCAGCCGATGGAAAATTCGGCCTTGAACTCGAGTTCGATGCAAACACCGGAGCCAGCTGCTCACATTGCCGCCCCTTGCAGCTACGGCTTGAGGAGGATTTGACTCAGCCGTGCTTCTTCTCGCAAAAGAAATCGTAGGCGTGCGGTGCGTCGCTCAACTGATGTCCTGCGGTCCTGAAATCTTTGTATGGTCCACGTCGTTGACTTCGACGTGCCCCGGGCGATGAGAAACGACGGCTCTCATGACTCGTTAGGCCAGCTGTCTCGATCTGCGGCGTTTGATTTTCGCCGCATTTATATCCATCCTGCGGCGGCGCATTGCAGTACGAGAACTCGGTGATCTTCGCGAGCGTCGCATCCGGCAAGAGCCGGCGCCAGAGACCCCATCCATCGACAAGTGTTACGCCGCGCGGCGGGGATATCGCTGCAGTCCCGGAGCAAACATATCTATGCGCACAGCTTAATGCCGGCGCATGCGCGAATCTCTTTGGATGCAAGCCATCGGCGAGCGCGCCGGCGCGAACAGCTCATTCTGGGAGCGAACAACGAAAAAGCTTTACACGGACCCGCTGCAGGAAAACGTCACGGCGGACGTTTGCGTGATCGGCGCCGGAGTCGCGGGCGTGACGACGGCGTATTTGGCCGCGCGCGAGAATCGCCGTGTGATTTTGATTGACGACGGACCTATCGGCGGCGGAATGACCGGGCGCACCACGGCGCACTTGGTCAATGCGATCGATGATCGTTACGTCGACATCGAAAACTTTCTGGGCGAGGAATGCGCGCGGCTGACCGCGGAAAGCCACACCGCGGCTATTGATCTCGCGGAGAACATTGTTCGCGAGCACAAAATCGACTGCGATTTCGAACGGGTGGACGGCTATTTATTCTTGCCACCGGGCGGCTCGGTCACAGAGTTGATGCGCGAACTCGATGCGGTGCATCGCGCCGGCTTGAGGGAAGTCGAGCGCGTGGATTCGGTGCCGAACACGAAAATCAAAAGCGATGCCGTGCTGCGCTTTCCGAGACAGGCGCAAATTCATCCGCTCAAGTACCTCAATGCGCTGGTTGAGGTGATTGTTGATCTTGGAGGCGGCGTTTTTACCGGCACGCGCATTGTTGAGGTGAAAGATGGTGATCGGGTAAAGATCACAACCGGCGACGGTCACACGATCACCGCCGGCGCGACCGTGGTCGCGACCAACTGTCCGATTAACGACCGCGTCGTGATTCATTCCAAGCAGGCGCCGTATGCAACGTATGTGCTCTGTCTGCGTATGACGCGCGAAGTGGATCACGCGCTTTTCTGGGACACGGCGCTCAGCGCTGAGCTCGAAAAACAGCAGATTGGCCCGATTCCATATCATTACTGCCGGTTTGCGCGAGACGAACAAGGCGACGTGCTCATGGTCGGCGGCGAAGATCACAAGACCGGCCAGGCATCCGATTTTGAGCAGCGGTTCGGCAAACTCGAGCGCTGGACGCGAGATCGTTTTCCTTTCGTCGGCGAAATCACCGATCACTGGTCGGGGCAAGTGATGGAACCAGTGGACGGCGTCGCATACATCGGCCGAAATCCCGGCGATGAGAATGTGTTCGTCGTCACCGGCGACTCGGGCAATGGGATCACGCACGGAACGCTCGCCGGCAGGTTGATTGTCGATCTTATCGCCGGACGGGAAAATCCGTGGACGAAACTTTACGATCCCTCGCGCAAGACTTTGAAACCGCGTGTGGTTGCCGATTACGTCGGCGAAAACGCCAATGTCGCCGCGCAATTTCGCGATTACGTCACGCCCGGAGAAGAATCAGCAGCCGAGGAAATCCAAAACGGCGAGGGCGCGGTGTTGCGCGAGGCCACGAAGAAAATCGCGTGCTATCGCGACGATAGCGGAAAGCTGCACAAATTTTCAGCGGTGTGCCCGCATTTAAAATGTATCGTGCGCTGGGACGCGTGTGAAAAAACCTGGGATTGCCCGTGTCACGGATCACGCTTCGACGCGCTCGGTCACGTCTTGAACGGCCCCGCGATTTCTGATCTTGAGCCTGCCGAAGCGAAGTGACACGAAAACTCGCACCGCGCGCTGCCGCCCTGATGACGTCGTGTTGTTTATTGCGCGCTGCCTTCGCGATTGAACTGACCGAACCGGCAGGCGCGCAGCACGGTTATCCCGGTCTCTGCGACACCAATGGCAAAAAACTCGCCGACGGCGAGTTCAGACAGTGGGTAGCGGACGCTCGGCTTCACGTCGTGATCACGTACAAATTTCCCGACGACCAACTGTTTGAAGAGAACGCCCTTTTTCGCCAGGAGCCGGAGCTGATCCAGCAACAATGGTCGTGGAAGGAGCTGAAGCATGGAAAACCGCAGCGCGAGTTTACGGCGGATTTTCTGGCAAAAACCGCGCGGGCACAGCTTTTCAACGAAAACAAGGACGTCTCAGGTAACATCGACGTCGAACCGGGACGGACGTTTGCGGGCTTCGGATTCACGATCGCACTTGGCAATTTGCGGCCGCGGCTGGTCAAGGGCGAACAGATCGAGCTCAAAGCAATTGGTTTTGCTCCGAAACCGCTGCTCAAACCAATGGTCGTGCCGGTGAAGATTTGGCACGTCGGCCTGGAGGGTATGAAAATGGCAGGCCGGTTTTACAAGGGCGATAACTTCGCAATTCGGCCGCAAATTCCGTTCGTCGCAAAAATCTTTGTTCACGTACCAGACACGCACATTTGGCTGACCAATCCGCGACCCGCTGGTTTCCTGCGCTGGCAGGGACCGATCGTGCTGCCGAACGATCCGATGATACGAGTCGATCTAATTTCCGACACGGTTGGCGGACCGGCCGAACCGGTGAAAGAAACAAATCGGCAGTAATTTACGCCGGTTCCCAAATTCCCGCGAAATCACCCGCAACACTTCGCGCGCATTGGTCGCGCGAGTGTTCCGGCATCGTGCGTCGGCTCGGCATGAGCGCCCGTCGCGACTAGAATTTTATGGTGAGCTGTCCGGCGATCAATTGTTCGCCTTGTTGGAGTGGCGCGTCTTGATGACTGAAGCTGTATTGGATTTTGGCTTGCAAGTAATTCGTGAACCGGTAGCCGAGCGCGGCGTCAACCCGCCAGATGTCATTGCCCCACGGTTGTTCGCGGCCGCCACCAGCCGGCACATCGCTGTAAAACTGCTGGTTCCAGCGCGTGGCGGCGAAGAGCTGCGGCGTTAATTTGTATTTGGCCTCGAGATAATACGAGAGCGTGTCGGCGTCGCCGACGGTCGGAACTTCAAAGCGAGCTTCGAAAACTTCTGCCCACACTTGCAAGTGCCGCCAGGCGAAGCTTGCGTCCTGTTCGAGCACGTATTGGTTATAATTGTCAATGTTCTTGCCGCGCGGCAATGTGTCGCGCGCGTCTGGTGTCATATAGGGACCGACGCTGCCGGACACGCCAAAATTCCATGATTCGTTAGGCCGAAAACCGATTCGCCCGGCAAAATGCGGATTACTCCAGCCGGTTTCACTCGGTTGCCAGCTTTCCGGTCTTGAAGAAATCGCGGCGTTTTTGATTTCGAACGCGTAATCGAACTTCTCGATTGTACCGAGCACCGCCGCACCAGTGGTGTAGTTCGGGCCCCAGATCAGCGGGAGTCGCTCGTATTGCTCGTCGGTTTCAAAACGACGGCTGGCGAAATCGCGGCGGGAAGATGGTGCTTCCGTGTCCGAAATCGTAGTGATGTTTTCGTAGGGCAGCGGCGCGTTGATGAATGGATTTTTCCAGGAGTCGTGCCGAAGCACGAAATTGCCCGTAACAGTGGCAAATTTGCCGATTTGCAAATTCATGGCCGTGTTGTCGAGCGGCGTGTAGCGGAGAAGGTATTCGTCGAGACGGATCTGCGCGCCGCGATCTGATGGATCGAACCCGCGATCAACACGGGTCTGCGCAAAAAAATAGAAGTGCGGCGTCCATTGCGCATCGACGAAGATCGAGAGCCGCGGGTTAAAGAGGAATTTATCGTCCGAATTAATCAATCCGGGCGGTCGTTGATCGATGAAATAGCCCTCAACATCGAGTAGTCCGCTCAGTTGCAGTTGGAAACTATTCTTCGGATCGCGGATCGATAACGCGTCGTTCACCTGATCGAGAAGGTCGGCGCGGCCTGCGATTATTAACGCGAGCAGCGTCAGGAAAATGGAAGTGTTACGCCGCATGGAGCAATTGACCAATCGTGCGGCGCAGCACATCGAGGGTGACCGGTTTGCATAACACGGCGTCGACTGCCTTCGGTTGTGCGCCGGTCACTTCGATCAACGCGCCAAACCCAGTGAGCAGAATCACCGGCACGTTTTCATTCACCTGTTTGATGAACTGCGCGGTTTGTTCGCCGCTCATCTCTGGCATCGCGCGGTCGAGCAGCACGAGATCGAATTGGCCATGCCGAAATTTCTCGAGCGCTTCGCGCCCGCTCGCAGCCGTGGCCACGTGATGGCCATCGCAACGCAAGTAGGTCGAGAGCACTTCGCGAATGCGGGTTTCATCGTCGACAACCAGGACGCA
>DASQXY010000289.1:0-5326 GCA_035639455.1 Chthoniobacterales bacterium
CCGTTTCTCCCGTAAGACACATAGGGCCTGGACGACGCATCGAATTCTACGCGCGCGACTTTCGCCGGGCGGGATAGCTCGCAGCCGGCGTTTACCGCCGATTCGAGCAAATGCGAATCCAGCTTCGCCCGATCGACCTGAAAGGTCTGCACCCGCGCGCTGTAGTGTGGCCCGATTTCGACGCAATCGTCGAACTTTTGCTCCGCCGCATTGTAAAACCAGAGACGCAAACCTTGTTTGGCCAGATGCTCGTGCCCGAGATAATTCGTTAGGCCAAGAATGCGTGTCATGTAGCAACTACTTACCTCGGTTGTCGATTCGCCGACTTTGCGGTCGAACGCCGCGTTTTTCTCGATAATGAGCACGCGTGCATTTGGCTGTTTGCGCTTGAGGATCAGCGCCGTCGCCGCGCCGGAAAAGGCGCCACCGATGATCACGACGTCGTAATCGAACTCCATGAGTTGTTGCCGAAAATGGACTTTCGGCTCTGCAAACGCAATCGTCTTCCGCCATGATCCTGCGCAACGCACGCTGCATCTTTGCGGAGGGGATTCGCGACGGGCTCGAGCTTGTCGTTCGGGCGGGCAAAATCGCAGAGATCCGAGAACAAACGCGCAGGGCTGATGATGAGGTTGTCGATCTTGCCGGAGATTATCTCGCGCCCGGCTTTATCGATCTTCATGTGCACGGCGCCGTCGGACACGACACGATGGAAGCGTCGGCGGACGCGTTTCGCGCGACCTGCGAATTCCACGCCAGCGGCGGGAGCACATCACTCCTGCTCACGACCGCGTCTGCGCCACTCGATGCGATCGTCAGCGTTCTAGACTCGGTTCGTGATTGCCGGCATTCTATCCCGCAGATTGCCGGTGTTCACGTTGAGGGCCCCTTCATCTCAAAAAATAAGGCCGGCGCGCACCGCGCCGAATTCATTCAGCATCCAACCTCTGCGGCAGTTGCCCGCTTGCTGGAACGTGTCGATGTAATCAAACGGATCACAATCGCTCCCGAGTTGCCCGGCGCGGTCGAGGCAGTCCAGAAATTTGCCGCGGCCGGCATTAGCGTGAGCGGCGGGCACAGCGATTCTTCCGACGAGCAAGCTCGCGCCGCATTCGCCGGTGGGATGCGCAGTGTGACCCACACGTTCAACTGCATGTCCTCGGCGCGACGTGATGGAATTTATCGCCGGGGCGGCTTGCTCGAATTCGCGTTGAGTGAGCCGGAGATCAGCTGCGAGTTAATTGCCGACGGCCATCACGTCTCGGCGACGCTAATGAAGGTGGTGTATCGCGCAAAAGGAGCGAACGGGATCTGCATTGTCACCGACGCGACGGCCGGCGCTGGACTGAACGAAGCCGCTCGTTTCTCGCTCTACGGCAACGAATGCATTGTGGAGCGTGGTGTGTGTCTGCTCGCGGATCGTTCCGCACTCGCCGGCAGCGCCGCACGCATGATCGATCTCGTGCGCACGCTCGTTCATAATGTCGGTGTTCCACTCCACGAAGTAATCGCCACGGCAACGCAAAATCCCGCGTCCGCAATCGGTCTCGAATCCAAAGGCGCACTCCGCAACGGCGCAGACGCCGATCTTGTTGTCCTTTCGCCGACGCTTGTCCTCCGCAGAGCGTTTTTCGATGGACGGGAAATTTTCGCGTCAGATCGACAGTAGGAATTTGGCAATATCAAGTGCGGCGCGGGGGCGGCTGAGTTTGGCGATGTTCGCAGCCCATTCGCGCCATTGCTTCGCGCCGCCGGCAAACGCGCAGCGGAGGTGCGCAGTGACTTCGTCTGGCTCGATTGCAATGACGCCCGAATTAGTTTCGGCAATTAGTCGCGCATTACCCTCCTCCTGACCGGAGACGACATGGTTAATAATCATCGGACAACCAGCGGCGATGGTTTCCTGCACTGTCGCGCCGCCCGCTTTGCCGATGAGAATGTGGCTGCGGCAAAGCAGGCGCGGCATTTCGTTGGTCCAGCCGATGACGCGGGCGTTGCGCTGGCCGGCGATTGCGCTGATCGCGCGACGCAGCCGGCGCTCGTGTCCCACCGCCACGGTCAGCTCAATCTCGAGGTCGAGAAGTTTGCGTACTAATTCGGGCGCGCGCTTTTTGCCCGCATGAATGACACAAAGAATGCGCGGCCGCGCACTTTGGTGGCGGGATTCTCGATCCTCTTCCAGGTCGGCGAACTCTGGACTGACCGGGAAACCGAACACCTTGACCTTTTCCAGCGCTATGCCCGCGGCGCGCACGACGGCTGCGCTTTGGTCGTTAGAGGGAAGGAAATAATCCGCCTCACACTGGTACCAGATGGCGTTTACGGTAATCGAGTCAGTGATCACGACGACGCTTTTGCAACTTCGATCCTCGCCCGTGATTTGCCGCAGCAGATATGGATATGGCGGGAATGTCGAGACAAGTACGTCGGGTTGGAAATGTTCCAGCACTCGCGCGAGATGCCTTTTCAATCGCCCGAACCGCGCGAAGCGCTGGTCAAAGTTCGTGATTCCATCCAGCCAGCGGTAGATGTAACCCCACGAACGCGGCCATTGGTTGATGACCGCGAGGTATGTTTTGCGGACCAGCTCGTTCAGTGCGCCGTACGTCTCAGGAAAAAGATCGCGCAGCTCGATCGTCACCTGGCTAGGCGCGATGCGGGCGAGGCCATCGCGCACGCCGCGTGCGGCGCTATTGTGTCCTTCGCCAAATCCAGCGGTGAGAATGAGAATTCTTTTCGCCATTCGTTAGGCCGACTATCTGCGACGTTGAGCCGACCAACTGTGCAAGGACGGCTTACTTCGGCCAGCGATCCATAATCGACGTCACGGGAACTATTCGCCGCATGTAATATAGAGCCGACGCGATTATCAAAACTATACTGGTGATGATAAACTCGCGTCGTGTCGCCCCCTCGGCGAGAATCCAAATGATCGCCGCGATAGCCAATGCCGGTATGACATTCATGCCGCGGAAATTTAGCGGCGGCCCGTCAGCGCGGATATCACGTGCTACCAAAATCCAGCACGCCCCACAACAGAGCAGGTACATCAGGAGCACGGCGACGTTCGAGAGGATGGCGAGTTGTTCAAACGTGCCGCTGATCGACAAGGCAAACGCGAGAACGGTGTAAGTGATGATCGCCACGTCGGGCGAGCGATAACGTCGATGCACGTGCGCGAAGAACGCCGGTAGCGCCCCGTCTCGACCGAATGCGAAGATCATGCGCGGTGAACTGAGGATGTCGCTCGTGACAAACCCAAAGGCTGAAATCGTCGCGCCGGCCAGCAGAATCGTGCGACCGATGTTCCCGAGGAATCGTCCGGCTGCTTCGGCGAGCGGCGCGTCTGGATAATCCGCGACTGTGCCGCCAAGCGTGCCTTGCGCCACCACTTGGATCAGGATGTAGATAATGGTAGTCATGACGAGCGCGAGATACGCCGCGCGCGGCACTGTGCGAGCGGGGTTCTTGACTTCACCGCTCGGAATCAGTGCGACTTCGATCCCGACGAACGCAAAGATCAATAGGATCACGGCGTCGCCTAACGATTTGCTGCCAGGCCACGTTGTCCACGTCAGGTGCGCCGGGTGAACAAAGAAGAGTCCCGCAGCGATGAATAATAAAAGCGGCAGCAATTTTGCCACAGTGACGACGGTGACCGCGCCGGCGCCGCCGCGCACACCGCGGATGTTGATTCCAACCAGTGAGCCGTAGACGACAAGCATCACGACAATGCGCAGCGCTGGCGTGCCGAGGAACGGCAAAACCAGCGCGATTGAGTTCACAAGCACGTTGACCACTCCAGCCACGGCGCCGAGCGCGGTGAGCCCGTAGAGCACGCCCGCCAAAAACCCGACGTAGCGGCCAAATGCCACTTCGACGTAAGCGTAGAGGCCGCCGGTAAGCGATACGCGACTGCCGGCTATCGCAAAGCAGGTGACGAACAACACCATTGCGATCGCACAACAGATAAAGGCGAGCGGCGCAGCTGGCCCGAGATTCTTCGCCACCAGCGCAGGCAACACGAAAATGCCGGCACCGATTGTGCAGCTGATGATGTTCGCGGTGAGCGCAGGCAAGCCGATGCCGCGGACAAGCTGTTCGTCCAAACGCTCGGCCTGCTCGATTGCCGACGTCTCTTGTCCCATTCGCGGGGATGCTGCGTTATTCCGGCGCGAGAGACAAGATCGACAATCGCCGGTGGCCGCCGGATCCAGTCCGCACGCGTCCACCGCTGCAATGGCAGCCGAAACAGTCACCGGAGAGGCGACATGTTCAGTCGCCTCGACCTGCTGCGCGAACAGGAGTTGTAGAGGCTTTGTCTCAAATGCCTAGCCAATAGATCCGGCGCCTAGCACAAGCGCAGTACAATCTGGGTCTGCTGATTCAAGGTTGAGCGTTAGACGTTCGACGTTGGGCGTTCGCTGAATCAGTATCCCGCGGCTTGTCCGTCCTTGCGCGATTCGCTCGCGCCGACGTACACCCGAACGCCGTCGTGCCATTCGACTTTGATCGCTTGGTATCCGCCGTAGCCGCCCACATCGAATCGCACGTCATGCCCGCGCTTTTTTAGCTCACGCTGCGTTTCGGCCGGAATGCCCGACTCGAGATTGACATAGCCGCCATTGTCCATTTTTTCGCCGGTTGGCTCGTTGTCGCCTTCGTGTTGCCAACGGGACGCGTCACCGGCTTCCTGCACGTTCAACCCGAAATCGATCTGATTTGTGAGCACCTGCACGTGCCCCTGCGGTTGCATTCCGCCGCCCATCACACCGAACGCTTCCCATGGCTTCGCGTCTTTCATGACGAAGCCCGGAATGATCGTGTGAAACGGACGCTTGCCCGGCGCGTAAACATTGGCGTGTCCCGGCTGCATTGAGAACAATTCGCCGCGATCTTGAAACATGAACCCCAGACCCGGCACGACAATGCCGCTGCCCATTCCACGATAGTTGCTTTGGATGAGCGAGACCATGTTGCCGTCGTCATCCGCGGTGCACATGTAAATCGTGTCACCATCGTCCAGTAGGTCAGGAACATAGGCCTCCGGCCTGTGCGCCCAGCCGACATTCTGTCGACTGTCTGCATAGCTCAACGGATTGCAAACCCGCTGGGCGCGCGGAGCGGAGCTCCATGGTCCCGCCGATTCGTCGCGGAGACCGGAAGCCCGTGTTGCATCAGCATTGCCCGCTTCCACTTTCTTCGCGGCGTGATTCGGGTCGATGAGTTTGCGCCGTTCGGCCGCGTATTGCTTTGAAAGCAACCTCTGCAACGGGATTTTGCTGAATGCGGGATCGGCATAGTACTTCGCGCGATCGGCCCAAAC
>DASQXY010000290.1:0-3432 GCA_035639455.1 Chthoniobacterales bacterium
CGAACGAGGGCTGCATCATCAGCATCACCCATGGCGGTTTCATCAAACGCACGGCTGTAAGCGCGTTTCGCGCGCAACGGCGCGGCGGCAAAGGCGTGATCGGCATGCAAACGCGCGAAGGCGCCACGGAAGAGGAGGAAAACGATTTCGTCGAGCACCTCTTCACCGCGACGACGCACGATTACCTAATGTTCTTCACGCAATCAGGCCGCGCTTACGTGGAAAAAGTTTACGAGATTCCGGAGATGGGCCGGGCTGCGAAAGGCCGCTCCATCGCCAATATTCTGGAGTTGCGACCGGACGAGAAGATCGCCGCCACCATCCGAGTGCAATCGAAAAAATCGGGCACTGGGCCGAGCGCGGTCGACAAGACGTGGGACGAAGATCTCCACATTGTGTTCGCGACTCGGTCCGGCATCGTTAAGAAATCGAACCTGTCGGATTATCGCAATGTTCGCAAAGGGGGGATCATCGCCATTCAAATCGAGAAAGAGGATTGTCTCATCGACGCCAAGCTGACGAACGGCAATAACGAGCTCGTACTCATTACAAAGGAGGGCATGAGCCTGCGCTTTCACGAGGAGCAGTTACGTGATCAGGGGCGCAACACGGTGGGTGTATGGGGGATTCGTCCCGACAAAAAGGACCACGTCGTCGCGCTGGCGATTGTCAATCCGAATGCCACGCTGCTGGTCGCAGGTGAGAACGGAATCGGTAAGCGCACACCATTTGACGATTACCGGAAACAATCGCGCGGCGGCAAAGGAATCATTACAATGAAAACCGGCGCGAAGACCGGAGACGTCGTCGGTGCGCTAAGCGTGCGCGATACCGATGAGATCATGCTCATCACGAACAAGGGCCAGATGGTTCGGACGCGGGTAAAGGAAATCCGTGTCGTCGGCCGCAATACGATCGGCGTAAAACTAATGGACTTGCGGCCGGGCGAGAAATTACAGGCGATCGCGCCAGTTGTCAGTCGGGCGGAAGAAGAACAGGCGCAGGCGGCAGCGCCGGAGAATAGCAGCGGAAATTAGCGACCTCCAGGCGCGATATTGATTAATTCAGCTGCTCCGCCAAAGCCGCAGTCGAGCTCGGAAATCTCGATCCTGAGGCTAGCGTAGCAAGGCGAAAGGGGACTCGCAACGGCGAGTCCCCCCATTGGCAGCAAACGCGTTATCAATAACCTGTTGTGGTTTGACGCGTGGTCGTAGTTGTCGGCTGCGTCACCGTTTCATGCGTGGTCGTTGTAGTCGTTGTGGCGGTTGGGGTCGGTTCGGTTGTCGTAACGCAGGAGGTTAGAAATGCCGCTGCCATTGCTGTGAGGATCGAAGCCAGAATAGTCGTTTGTTTCATAGGTTCAGGTTTGCCCTTCAACAGAAAATCGTCGCAAGTTACTTTCGTAGATGTATTAAAGACGAGCTGCAAGAGCCGCACCACGCGCTGAAATGAACTGAGCGACCTCGCAAATGCGATGGACCACTCAATTTGCGCTGTGTGCCCGCCTGTTATTGTGAGATCCCTCGCCGTCTGTGCGGCTCGGGATGAGAGGTGGAGCGCTATTACGCGGCCACCGGCTGTCGGTAGCCGAAAAACTGGCGTTCCTTGATTATCTGCACGACCTCCGGCGGAACCAATTGTTCCCAGGTGCTATCCGCGGCATGCAGCTTTGCAAGCACGTCGGGCGGGTAAATCCGCAAATACTCGGGATGATAATCCGAGATCTCCTCGATGTAGCCGTTATCGATCAAGTAATGGAAGAGGGAACGCAGATTCGGCGCGACTTCGACTTGTTTCGCCGTAACAATCTTGCCGCTCCGGTCCTCAATCATTGGATAGACGTAGAGCTTCAGGCCGGTTTTAAACATTCGGCCGAGCGCCTCTAGGATGCCGCCTTCGAGGTTAAGGTAATATTTTTCGTCGAAAATCTCGATCAAGCTCGGCACGCCCATGACCAAGCCAATCGGCTTGTTCGTGTAGCGCGCCAGGTAACCCGCGAGCCGATAATACTCGCCAAATTTTGAGATGAGCACTGTCCGCCCGAGCGCGCCCAGAATGTCAACGCGGGCGAGGAAGTCTGCGTGATTTAACTGACCTTCGGCGAGCAAGTTCTGCAGCGTCATCTCCATCAAGACGACGAGATCTTTCTCCGAGCAGCCCGATTGCTGCAGGAAAACCCGTCGCGCGCCGTCGAGCATGTCGTTGGTAGCATAGGTGACGGGCCGAAAACTTCCGCGCTCGACGAGGATAGCCTTTTTATAGAACACCTCCGCTGGTTGCACCGTCTCGCCGTCCGCGGTGAACATAACGGCGTCGGTGAGGCCCTGACTCACCAGTTGCAAGCTCATCAGGCGATTGTCGATGTTCGCAAACGCCGGCCCGGAGAACTTGATCATATCCACCTCAATCCGGCCGGGCGCGAGATTCTCCTGAAGCGAGGAAATCAATCGTTCGGCCTGGGGGTGATAAAACGCGCCGTAGAGCAGGTTCACCCCGATTACGCCGAGTGCTTCCTGTTGCTCGAGGTTGGTGTCATCGAGCAGGCGGACGTGGATGATGATCCGGCTCGGTTCGCCACGAGGTTGCGTTTGAAAACGCACGCCTAACCAGCCGTGGGATTCATTGTGCTGCTTGAAGCTACGTGCCGCAACGGTATCGGCGAAAACGAAAAAGGTCCGTTCGGAGCCGACTTTTGCGTCCAAGCGCTCGACCAGCAGGTCGTACTCGTGATCGAGCATCGTGAACAGACGCTTGCGGCTGACATAGCGATCCGTCGGCCCGTAGATCGCGTCGCTGAAGGTCATGTCGTAAGCGGACATTGTCTTTGCGATCGTCCCAGCAGCACCACCGACATGGAAGAACCGCCGAGCCACTTCCTGCCCGGCGCCGATCTCCGCGAACGTGCCGTACCTCTTCGCGTCGATGTTGATCTGTAGCGCCTTTTTATCGGTGCCGACATCCATCTCCGCATTCATTTCGCTTTCCTCTTTCTCTTAATCTTACTCGCGGCATTCGGAAATGCACAGTGACGGCGGCAAACTATTGGCTGTAATGACTATTGGATTGTAGCTGCCGACGTCTCGCCGGCAGAAATTTTTTGAGCCTGCCGTCAGTGACGGCGGCAACTGCAATGACAGCTGGCAATCTGTAGCCAGGCCGCTATGCGCCATCAGTCTGACAATGAGACGGGCCACAGGCCCGTGGCTACAGTTGCAACCGCACTAGTTCAGCACTTTTCGCTGGGAGCCAGCCGCGCAAATTATTCGGCAGCTCAGCGTAAATCCAATCGCCCCGGGTGCTTAGAACTTGAATTTCACTGCCCGGTGGTAAAGCCAGCACGCTGTGGGCGTTATCGGCCGTTGCCAGGCGCGCCTCCACGTCTTTTGCAACTACGATGGCCAAAGCTTTGCCTTGTGCACCGTTCTCCAATTG
>DASQXY010000291.1:0-7604 GCA_035639455.1 Chthoniobacterales bacterium
ACCGCGGTCCTGACATCCAACGAGAAGAAAGCATTCTCCTATGAAAAACCATCTCGTGCCGGCGTTTGCAGCTCTCGCCCTCCTCGTGGGGAGTTGTGATTGGGAGGGAATTCGCGGGAACGGCCACATCGTTAATGACCAGCGCGCGGTAGAAGATTTTGCTGAATTGCACACCAACGGCGGCGCGTTCGAGATCGAATGGCGCGGCGGAGGGCCTGCGCTCACCATCACGACCGACGAGAACCTGCTTGCCTACATTGAGGCACGTAAGATCGATAACCGCCTCGAACTGCGCACCCGCCAACGGATTCACTCGAGACGGGGCATCAAAGTACTTGTTTCCAGTTCCACGCGCTCCGGCGCGAAACTCAGCGGCGCAAGCGAATTGAAAGTGCCGGCGCTGAGCGGCGACAAATTTGCTTTGCAAACGAGCGGCGCGACCGAAGTGACGCTTGATGGAACAGTAGACAAACTGCTCGTCGATATGAGTGGCGCGAGCGAGTTAAAGGCGAAGTCGCTGCAAGCGCGCAACGTTGAAATTTCCACCACCGGGGCCGGCAGCGTCCAAGTCACCGCCAACGAGTCGTTGCGAGTCGCCATTACCGGCGCAGGCGACGTCACTTACTCCGGCAACCCGAAAACAGTCGAAAAACACATCACCGGCGCCGGCTCAATCCGACACAAGGAGTAAAAACGATGTTCGGTTTTTCTTCTGATTTGCTTGTCAATGCAAACGGCGGCAAACAACGAGAGCAAGACCGTGGCAGCATCTCCTACAAATGGCGCGCGAGTTCGTCGAGCCGCTTAACCGTTTCGATGATGTCGCTTTCGGTCGTGCGCGGGTTGATCGTGCAAAGTCGCAGGCACGTGACACCTTTGAGCGTGGTTGAGGTTAGAAACGCATAGCCATCGCGCAACATTATATCGACTAATGCCGTTTGTAGCGCGTCATTGTCACCGAACCGAAAACACACGGTCGCCATCTGTGCGGGCGACATGATTTGCCAAGCCCGGCGCGCGCGCAGCTCGCGTTCAGCGAGTTCCGCTAGCTCGAACCCGCGGGTAATCGCCTGCCGGAAAGCAGCGACCCCGAACGTCTCGAACGACAGCCAGACTTTCAGCGCGCGAAAACTCCGTGTGAGCTGAACGCCGTGATCGCACGGGTTGAACTCGGCGGCTTCGCGGTGCACGTCGCGCAGGTAATCGGGTCGGACTTGGAAGGCCGATCTTAAAAGCGCGATGTGGCGGACTAAAACGCACCCGCACTCAAACGATTGGAAAAACCACTTGTGCGGATCGAGCGAGATCGAGTCGGCGCGATCCAAACCGGCCAGGAGTTTCTTCCCACGCGGCGATAAGACCGAAGCCGCGCCGAAGGCACCGTCGACGTGGAGCCACAGTTTTTCGGCCGTCGCGAGATCCGCAAGCTCAGGCAATGGATCCACCGCTCCGGTATTGGTCGTGCCCGCATTCGCTATTACGCAAAAGGGCCGTAAACCTTCTGCGCGATCTTCGGCAATGGAAGCGCGCAGGTCAGCGACTGGTAATCTGAAATTGTCGTCCGAAGGAACTTTCCGCATCTGCTCGGGTGAGAAGCCGATGACGCGCAGCGCGCGCTCGACCGAAGCGTGCGTTTGATCGGAAAAATAGACGATCGCGCGCTCGACGCGGTCTTGCAGCAGCGCGTGACGTGCGGCGACGAGCGCGGTCAGGTTCGCCATTGATCCGCCGCTGACGAAAAGGCCGCCCGCGGTTTCCGGCAGTCCACACATCCGGCAAAACCAGCCGACGACCCCGCGTTCGAGCGCGGCCGCCGCCGATCCACCGAGCCACGTTCCATTAAAAACGTTGAACCCGGCGGCGAGCGCGTCGGCCATCGTGCTGATGAAATTGTTAGGCCCGGGTACGAAGGCGAAGAAACGCGGGTGATCCACGTGCAAATTGTTTGGGAACACTTCACGCTCCAATTGCACCAGCAGTTCGCCCGGCTCGCGGCCGTGCTCCGGCGGAAACGCGACCGACAACTTCTGAATCCGCGCCGGGTCGACTTTTGCCCCAACCGGCCCGCGTTCCATCTCGGCGAAATGTTCGACCAGCAAATCGACCACGCGATAGCCGAAGCTGCGCATCTCTTCGCGCGAGAGCGCAATGCGGGAGCGATCAGGTTTTTCCATAGTTATCGCGAAGACTGCTCAAGTGCGCGCCATTAACCTATTCAGTAATTTCGGCAATGCGACGGCTGCGGGTTCACGAATCGATTGGGTCGCAAAGCTCGACAACTGCGTTTCGGCCGGATTGATCTCGATGAGCGCGCCATCATCTCCCCCGGCGCGAATTGCCCAATCGACGATGTAACCGAAAAGCGCTGTTGTCCCGATCACGAGAACCAGCTCGCAAGCTCCGCGGCGAAGATAATTCTCCACGATGTCCATCTTGCGTGCTTCGAGCATCTCACCAAACCACACCACGCCGGGTCGCATGAACGCTCCACATTGCGAACATTTCGGAATACCCTCGTGCTCCTGCTCTTGCTCGGTTGCCAGTTTATAGCCAAGTGAAGATCGCCGCTCAAACTCGCATCGCGAACATCGCGTCACGAAAATGTCGCCGTGAATCTGCACCATTTTGTCCGGCGGCATTCCCGCGCGCGCGTGTAGGTCGTCGACATTCTGCGTCACGAGCAGGAATTCACCTGCTTGCCGCGCAAGATCGACCATGGCGTTATGCGCGGCATTTGGCTGTGCTGCTCTAATGCGTCGGCGCCGTTCCTGATACCATTGCCAAACTAGCTGCGGGTCGCGCGCGAACGCTTCCGGTGTCGCTAGCTTCGTCGGGTCGAAATTCCGCCAGTAACCGCTCGTCCCACGAAACGTCGGAATGCCGCTCTCGGCCGAGATTCCCGCGCCGGTAATTGCAAAGACGCGTGCGTTTGCCAGATCGAAGCAATGAGAAATCGACATAATCGTTCAGCAGGCGGGACGCCTGGCAGCCGCAGAGGCCGGAAGCTTATGTTCCGAGCTAGTCCCAGCCGATTTGGCGACCTTTGTTTTGTTCCTCCAACCAGCTCATCAGCGGCTTGAAGTAGTCCATCATAGCCCGGGTGGAGATGTCTTCGCCGGTAGCTTCGCGCAATACCTTTCGCCAATCTTCGGTCGCGCCTTTCTTCAGGATATTATTCAACCACGCACCGACTTCCTTGTTATCGGCGTAATTACACGATTGCGGCGGCTGATGCAGGATTTTGCGCGCGATGTAATCGTGCAACTGGAACTTAAATACGGTGGCGAACGCATAGTTATAGTAGTAAGCGGGATTATCGTTGATGTGCGTCTTAGTAGCGGCGTCGCACCAGTTCTCGCCGCGCGGTTCCGGCGGCTCGACCCCTTGGAAATCGCTCACGTATTTCCACCAGCGCGCATTCCATTCGTTAGGCGAGAGGCTGTGCGCGTAGATGTCCGCTTCCCAATGCGGCATAACGCCGCACGAGAAGTAAATGAAAGGCACGGCGCGGGCGAGCGCGTCATCGAGCAGAAAAGCCGTCGTATCGGCTTTGAAATCCTTCGGCAACACGCCACGTGATTGCAGATACGGCACCTGACTTGACGCGAGCGCGATCAGCTCGCCGACGCCTTCGTGAAAACCAGGCGCGGCGCCGGTACGTAACAGGTAGGGAACTTCCGGCCGGGTGTAGGCTTTGAAGTAATAGCCGTGCCCGAGCTCATGGTGCGCGGTGAAAAACCACCGCGCATTGGGTTCGATGCTTTGCAAGGAGCGAATGTCGTTCTCCAGATCGACATGCCAACAGGACGCGTGCGTGTTCTTCTTCCGCTTTTCGTTCGGCGGCACCGGAAACAGGTCCGATTTCTTCCAAAAACTTTCCGGCAACGGTGAGAAGCCGAGCCCAGTGTAAAATTGCTCGGCCGTTTTGATGATCCATTGCGCATCGCGGCCTTGAAAGTACTTGTCGAGGTTCGCCGCTTCGACGAGCCCCTCCCATTCCTGCGCCCAACGATTATTGATCCAGTGCGTCGGAATCTTTTTCGGCACCGGCTGATGGAATTTTTCCGCTAGCTTGTATTTTGCCCACGTATGGAGCTGCAAATAAAGCGGATGCAACGTCGCCATCCAATCGTCCAGCATCTTGAGCATCTCGTCGGTCGTCATACCGTAGTTGGAGACCTGGAGCGCGAAGTAATCGGGATACTGCATTTCTTTCGCGACGCCGTTCCGGAGATCGCGCAGCCTAACGAGATTATCTTTGAGCGTCGGGCCGATTTCCTTCGACGCGAGCCAGACCGCCTTGCGCTCGTTAAGGTCGGTGCTCTTCTCGAGTTTGTTGTCGATGTCGTTAGCCGTGATCTTCTGACCGTTGAGCTTGAACTCGAAGCCGTTCATCAATGACGCCTGCTTTGTTTCCGCTTCGACGCGCCTTGCGACGAGATCCGGATTCGTCATTGGTCCCTCGGCCGCGTTCAACAAAAGCTGCTTCAATTGGCGGACCGTCAGCTCGGTTAACTCGTTTTGGTGGCCTAACAAGTCGCGCGCTTCAGTGATGATGGCGGGGTTGCCATTGAACGCCGCGTACGCTTTGCCGGTCGCTTCGGCCGCGGCGTCGTGTTCCGGTGTCACATCTGTGACGGCAAGCCACTGTGCTTCGCTGTTGACGCGATAAAGCGCCTGATACCCGGAGTTCGCAAATTTCAGGAAACGATCAGCGCGTTGCTGAATCGGTGAGGCAGCAACGCCATACAATGGGACTAAGAGCAAGAGGAAGACTGAAGACGCTCGACGACGCATGGACCGCAAATTACGCGAAGCAAACATGATGCGGCAAGCGCCGCCGCCATGTTTGCAGGTCCGGCAAGCCCCGATCGGTCGAATCTGGCACTTTTCTCGCTTCTGGCTGATCCGGTGTGCATGGCAGGGTTACCATCGCAATTTTCGCTTTCGGTCTTGTGTCGACCAGCTTTGGCGGCAACGACGCTGCGGTGGTAGGCGTAGTCCGACTGCCGCCGCCGACTCTCGAACGTCCACTCGATCAACGATACCAAACGAGCGAGTCCGTCGTCGTCCCCATCAATCCGCCGGCGGCAGTGGTTTACCTCGAGGGCGATTTCGCAGCTCCAGCAGCGCTTGCGGTGAAAACGACTGCCGAGATGTCGCAAAAAAATGTGCAGTTCTCTCCCGACTTGGTGGCAGTACGCGTCGGCAGCGCGGTCACGTTTCCCAACCTAGACGATACTTACCACAACGTCTTCTCCTATTCGAGAACGAAGCGCTTCGATCTCGGGCGCTACCGCAGAGATGAACGGCCCGGCACCGTTGTGTTCGACAAGCCCGGCCTTGTGACCGTGCATTGCGAGATTCATGACCGAATGCGCGGGACGATTCTCGTTTTGGAAACACCGTACTTCCAAAAGACCGACACGACCGGTCGGTTCCAGCTGGACCATTTGCCGGCCGGTCATTTCTTGCTCAAAGCTTGGGTGAGCGAAGCAGATGTCCGCCAGCAGCCAGTCGATTTGAAATCAGGCACGACGCTGCGTGTCGATTTTCGTGGCCGGTAAATCGTCCCCACTGCTCCTCATTTGAAACTGTCCGCCCCCCTAAAGTTTCGTGGGAAGTTGCTGCTGGCGATGATGCTCGTCGTCTTCGCCGCGACCAGTGCGACGGTCTACGTCGCGGAGAATAATCTCCGGTCGAATCAGCGAAAACTCCTCGACGCGCAGTTCGAAAGCCAGTTGCGTTCGTTCCTTGCCGTTCAGGAGTTGCAATCGAATGCGATCGCGGAGAAATGTCGCACGATTTCGCGTTCGGTCAGGCTACGTGCCGCGCTCGAGGAGCGAGATGTCGACGATCTCTACGCCAATGCGCTGACCGAATTGCAGGGTGTATTCGAACCCACGCGCGCGGCCACCGACTCCGAGCTCAGCGTCGCCCGCGCTTCGTTCTTTCGCTTCTTCGATTCGCAAGGCGCGGTTTTGTCGCCCGGCTCACATCCTGCCGGGCTGCTGGAGCAGTGGGATTTGGATGCGACGCTCACGCCGTTTCGTCACGCCTTGGCGGATACGGATGAGCAAAGCATCGGTTTTATTGCGGTTGGACGAGGTAGCTGGCCGACGCTCTTGCGCGAAGTAGTCCTGACGAAGATCCGCGACTGGGACGGGAAAACTTTGGGCGCGCTCGTGATCGGCTTTCCGATCGCGAAAATGCGCAGCCACGACGAGCAGAGCGGCAGCAGGATCAGAAGCGGCATCTGGCTCAATCAACAGCTCTACATTGATGGCATTCGCACGCCTGACCGACGTTTACTGGCACTGCGTGTCGGAGCCGCAGCGAATTCGACTTCAGCTGGCAATTTCGTTGTCGATCTGGAAACGGGCCCGCATCTGCTTTTTTACAAAGCACTCGACCCGGATAGCAAATTGGCTCCCGCCTACCAGGTTTGCCTCTACCCTCTGGCGACATCGTTGCGAGAAGCGCAAATCCTGCGTTGGAAAATCATCGCTTTCGGTCTGGCTGTGCTGGTAGGCGGTTTCGGTGCCAGTCTCTTCCTCGCGCAGGGACTAGCAAAACCGGTCGACAAAATTGTCGCCGGTTCGGTGGAGAACCTGACCCGCAGACAGCAGGCGGAGAAAGACTTACGCGAGACAAATCGCGAGCTGGAAAGAACGCTGCGCGAACTGAAAGCGACGCAGCAACAGGTGATTCAACAGGAGCGTCTCAGCGCGATTGGGCAAATGGCCAGCGGCATCGCGCACGATTTCAACAACACGCTGATGCCGATCCTCGGTTTCGCGGATGTCCTCCTCGAGAACCCCTTCCTGCTCGATGACAAAAACGAAACGCGCCGTTGTCTTGAGATGCTGCGCACCTCCGCAAAAGACGCCGCCAACGTCGTCGCGCGGCTGCGCGAATTTTATCGCCCGGTCGAAAGCGACGAACAATTTCCAATTGTCGATCTTGCGCGGATCGTCGAACAGGCGGTCTCACTCACTGAACCGAAGTGGCGGCATCAGGCGCAAGCCCGTGGCGCCACAATCAAGGTCAGCGCCGAGGCGAAGGCATTTCCGATTGTCGCAGGCGAAGAATCCGCGCTGCGTGAAGTCCTGACGAACCTGGTCTTCAACGCCGTCGACGCGATGCCGGACGGTGGCCGCATTTTAATCGAAACCAACGTCGAAAACGAACGCGCCGTCGTTCGCGTGAGCGACAGCGGCACCGGTATGACCGAAAGCGTGCGTCAGCGCTGTCTCGAACCGTTCTTCTCGACCAAAGGCGAACACGGTACCGGTCTCGGCTTGTCGATGGTCTACGGCATCATTCAACGACATCGCGGCGAGCTGCAGATTCAGTCGGAGCTCGGCCGAGGCACGACGTTCGTTATCAGCCTGCCACTTGCGCAGCGCTCGCCGGCTCCGGCCGCCGTGACGCCAGTTGTTAGCAAGCCGAACGCATCACTGTGCGTCCTGGTTGTCGACGATGAAACCCGCATTCGCGAAGTGCTCTCGACCTACTTGCGTTGCGATGGCCATCACGTGGCCACGGCTGCGAGCGGGCGCGAAGCGCTCGAGAAATTTCGGCATGGCCAATTCGATCTCGTG
>DASQXY010000292.1:0-7967 GCA_035639455.1 Chthoniobacterales bacterium
CCTTTGGCCATGTGTTCAAACTGCCCGAGGCGCGCATTCAGACCGCGACCGAAGTTGTTCCCGGCATCGATGGCCAGAAGATGAGCAAAAGTTACGGCAACAACATCGACATTTTCGGCAACGAAAACGAAACGCGAAAACGCGTCATGAGCATCGTCACCGACTCCACGCCCGTGGAAGCGTCTAAGGATGCCGCAAGATCGACAATCTTTCAGCTCTACTCATTGATCGCCTCAAAGGAAGAAATCTCCGACATGCGGGAAAGGTTCGAGAACGGCGGCACCGGTTACGGCGAGTTTAAGAAAGAACTGTTCGCGAAGCTTTGGGCCTACTTCGCGCCAATGCGTCAATGCCGACAAGAAATCCTACGCGACAAAGCCTACATTGACCAGGTCCTCACCCGCGGCGCCGAGCGCGCCAATGAAGTAGCCGATCGCGTCATCCAGCGAGTGCGCAGTGCGGTTGGTCTGCGCTGATTCCCAATTGCGCGGTGCGCTTAACGAATCCCACGCTTTTTGTCTAAGCTGGTAATTCTTATCTAAGCTGTCGATATAGGGAAACGACGTCGAAATGGTAGAATGCGTCTTTTCATCAGAATTGAGTTAGCGCATGGATACGGACTGGCGTTGAGACCTACGGCCACGAAAACGAGCGCTGAGTCGCTTTGGGGCCGTGTTGCGCCACGCTTTTAGAAGCGCCTGGCGGACGGCAGATGGTTTTGCTTTCGCCAAGCGCACGTGCGTATAGCCGCGCCGGCCCCAAGCGCCTGCTGCAGGTGCGAATACAGTGAGCTTCTCACCAACCAGTTCTTCTTGTTCGCTGGGCAAAAGCTTGACAACGGCCGAATCTGCATCGGGGTACCGAGAGTGGCGAGGATTCTTCCGCCGACACGAAAATCGGGGTGATTCATATGAGCCGACTCGAAGACCTCGGGCAACGCCAGGGCCAGTTTCCTGAACTCGTCCCCGCTCACCAATTACCGGCCATTAGCGCCATTTTTGAGCTCGGCAAAGATGAGTCGACCGGCGGCGGTTTGTAGCGCGCTTGACACGACGACACTGGCGGTTTTTCCGAGATATTCACGGGCGTGGTTGACCACGATCATCGTGCCGTCCGGTAAATAGCCGACCGCCTGGTGCGGTTCGCGGCCTTCCTTCACCAGATTCAGTTGAAGCTCGTCGCCGCTGACAAGCGTCGGGCGCAAGGCGCGGGCGAGGTCGGTAAGATTGAGCGCCGGCAACTGCTGCAAACGCGCGACCTGGCAAAGCGATTGATCGTTCGTGAGAAGGCGGGCGTGCAACATCTTCGCCGTCCGCACTAACCGCGCGTCCACTCCAAGATCGGCATCTCCGGCAGCGGTGCTTTCATGGATCGTCAAATTGACCTCCCGGGAGCGCTGCAGATTATTGAGAATCTCGAGTCCGCGCCGGCCCCGCTCACGTTTTGCCGCGTCGCGCGAATCGGACAATGCCTGGAGCTCATCCAATACAAATCGCGGCACGATCAGCGTGCGGCTGACAAATCCGGTTGCGCAAAGCTCCGCCAGCCGACCGTCGATGACCACGTTCGTATCAACCACGACCGGTTCGTGCTGCGTCGCCTCGCGCGCAAACCGCACATAAGGAATGATGAGCGAGAATTCATCGCGATTGCTCCGCATTGCCAGCATCATGCCCAGGTAACCAAACGTGCAGTACACAACCAGCCCGATCGCCCACTGCGTGCTCCCCGGCAGATAGGCGAAGATCTGCGAGGCGACGAGCAGTCGAGCGAAGATCCATCCGAGCAGCAGCCCAAACGTCGCCGACGAAAACGCGCGCAACGAGAAGCCTTTGAGCAGACGGTCGATCAGCACAACGATGAGCCCGAGTAGTAAGCCGAAGATGACGCCCGGCCATACGCTGCCTTCTAATTCGGTCGAGGCGATGGCACCAATCGCCGCACAGAACGTCACGAACAAGACGCGCAGCAGGTTTACGGTAAAGAGCGGCGTCATCGCGCTCGGGTCTCGGACCGCTTCGTCTGCTCCCGCGCGCTGGTCTCGATCTTCGGCGCCGTATCCCGATAAAAGAGAACGCCATGAGCGCGCAGGTTTTGAATCAGGGCGCGGAGATCATTCGCCAATTGCTCGTTCGTGAGCAGGGCCGCGAGTAAACCTTTGCCCTGAGTCGCAGATTGAAGCACCTTGCGCGCGTCATTGATCGTGCGCTGCAAATTGTCCGCCGCTTGTTTGCTCGAATCCAGCGTCGCATCCGCTTTTTCGACGGTGCCGCCGAGTTTCTTCGAGGCATCCGCAAAGGCGGCGGTCGCATCATTCAAATGCGCAATGCTCGATTTGAGATTGTGGATGTTATTCTCCGACAAGGCTTGCTCGTTGAGCCGCGTGAAGGTGGCGTCGATGTCGCGAACTGCCGCACGTAAATCATTGACCAGCGCGCCACCCTCGCGCGTGAGATCCTCAATGCCGGTCTGGCGTGCTCCGCTGACCGACGCGCCGTGCGGGAGAAATGCGCGCGGCTGCCCGGCCGGCATCGTGACGTCTACAAATCGGTCACCAAGCAGACCTGAACTGCCCACGGTGAATTTACTTTCGGCTGGAATTTTCACGTAATCGTAAATCCGGAGCGGCACGACAACACCATGACCCTCTCGGGCAAGTCGTGGACCACCGGACACATGGCCGATTTTTGCGCCTGCTAGTAGAACGTCTGCGCCTTTCAATAGCCCGCTTGCGTCGGCGAAACGGACAGTGATCTGGTAGTACTGCTTGAATCCCTCGCCCAGTCGTCCGAATTGTACGACGAGCGCGCCGAGCATCGCGAGGCCGACAAATACAAAGGCACCGACTTTAAATTCCAAACCTCGCTCGTGTCGATTCATCGCCCGCGTTCGACCTGATTGTCGATCTTGTGCAGCTTTTCGCAAGGCGCAGCGCTTTACGAAGCTGCCATGCCTTCTTCTGACCGCCCGAGTAAAAAATCCTGTAGCAATGGATCGTTGGACCGTTGCAACTCGTTAGCCGTTCCATGGAAGTAAACGCGGCCGTCGTGCAGGTAGGCGATGCGGTCGGCAACATCGAACGCGCTTTTCATATCGTGCGTCACGACGACGCTGGTAACGCCGTAACGCCGTTGCAATCGGCGGATGAGGCGATTGATCGAGTCGGAGACCACCGGGTCGAGCCCGGACGTCGGCTCATCGTAGAGAATGCATGATGGCCGGCGAACAATCGCCCGTGCTAAACCGACCCGTTTTTTCATTCCGCCGCTCAAGTTCACCGGCATTTTTTCTTCTTCGCCTTCGAGCTCCATCACTTCGAGCATCTCGCGCACTTTGCCGCGAACTGTCTCCGGGTTCCGCTCACCGGCTTCGTGCAAGGGAAAGGCGATGTTTCCGGCGACGGTCATGGAGTCGAACAACGCCGCGCCTTGGAATAAAATCCCGACCTTTTGCCGGATGGCGGCCAGCTGTCGTTCGTTCATGGCAATAATGCTTTGTCCATCAATGAAAATCTCACCCGCGTCCGGCCGCATCAGACCGACCAGATGTTTGAGCAACACACTTTTGCCGCCGCCGCTGCGTCCGATGATGGCCAACGTTTCGCCAACGGCAACATCGAGATCCACACCGCGCAAAATTTCCTGCGCGCCGATGCGCTTACGTAAGCCGCGTACCGAAATCATCGATGTGTCCCGTTGCTTTTCCCCGGGCGCTCGGGCTATCCCCGTCGTTGCAGCTCCAGAGATTGTAGCTGCCGCCGTCACTGATGGCAGAGATGTTTGTCGTGAATCGCTCATTGATGTGAAATCAAGACGATCTCCCCCGGAAACGGCCAAATCCTCGGCATACGCGACCACACGCGCACGAACCGCATTCTCGCGCACGTAGTTCCATTTTCCGAATAGCTCTCGGCATTCCGTCAGCAGGATTCATCATTGATATCCCGCGGGATAAATAATGTTTAGCGCCATCGTGAGGAAAAAATTGAAAATGAGCACAGCAAGCGAGCCGTTCACCACTGCTTCTGTAGTAGCGCGGCCAACGCCCACTGCGCCCTCCCGCGTGGTCAGGCCTTTGTGGCAACTGATGAAAACAATCAGCAGCGCGAAACAGAACGCTTTCGTCAGGGCCATGGTGATGTCCTTCGGACGGGTCCAACGCACCATGTTCGCCACATAATAAGTCGCATTCACATCAAGCACGTGGACAGCGATGAAGTAGCTGGCGGCAATCCCGACAGCGGCGCACTCCGCAACGAGCAGCGGCATGGATAACATCATCGCCAGCGTCCGCGGCACGACGAGATAGTCGATGGGGTAAACAGCCAGCGCACGGAGCGCGTCGATTTGTTCAGTCACTTTCATCGTGCCGATCTCCGCAGACATCGCCGCGCCAACCCGGCCGGTCACCATCAGCGCGGTGAGCACCGGACCGAGCTCGCGCAAAATCGACACCGAAACAACGGCGCCAACCGCCGAACCCATCCCGAGCTTGTTGAATTGGAAGAATGTCTGCGCCGCGAACACAGCGCCGGTGAACGCGCCGGTAATCACCACGACGAGTTGCGAGAGAAGTCCAATTTCCACAATTTGATTGAGAAACAGCTTCCAGCGGATCCGGTGCGTAAAGATCGAGCGAAACGTGTCCGCCGCCAGGAGAACGACTTCGCCCAGGTACTGAACGAACCTGACAATGACGCCGCCGAGTGCGTTGAACAGCGAAGTGATCATTGGCTGAGCATAGTACTGGGCTGCATGCGCGGCTCAAACGCTCAGCGAGTGTTCCACATAGCCGGTGCCTCTTGCCTGACCTGCAGACGTGAGTAGATGTCGAGCTTGCGAATGAAAAGCGCGCCTCTAATGCTCTTTTGGTTTCCGCTTCTTGTCTGCGCACTCGTCCTCAACGGCTGTGAAACGGTGCCTCAAGGTATTCAGCAGGCTAGAGCGGCGATGGCGCAAAGCATTTCCAATGAACCGATTGGCGATTACTACATCGGCCGGCGCTATTACAAACCCGATTTCAAATTCTGGGGCTACGTCCGCCGCCCCGGTCAGCCGTGGAGCACAGCGCAACTGGTGATGTTAAACGAGAAGCAAAAGCTCGCTCCAGACCGCGAGCAACTCGCCTTCGGCAGCGACAACAATTACGAATACAAGCTCGACGGCTATTTCAGCGGCGACAAAGTTTACGAACCAGCGAGCAACGGCTTCTATCCCGAGTTCGTTTTGAAGGGTTACGAACTCATCTCCACAAATCCGCCGCCCATTTTCAAAAGCCAGTACGACAGCCGCGCTCAGGCGCAAACAACTCGTTACACAATCGAGAAGCCGGAGATGTAACTTGACTGCGCGACCAGAGACGGAGCGCCTGATAGAAGAATTTCTGAGTTACCTGGCCGTCGAGCGGAATGCCTCGACGCGGACGTTAAAAGCCTACCGCGAAGCGCTCAGCGCGTTTCGGGGGCAAAACAGCACGCCGTGGAAGCAATGCGGTGCGGAAGACTTCCGCGATTATCTGTTCACCTTGATGAAGCGCGAGCAGGCGCGTTCCTACATACGGCTGCAATTCTCAGCCCTGCGCACTTTTTATCGATTCCTCATCGAGCGAAAGAAATTAAAACGCGATCCCACCCGTGAGCTGCAATTGCCAAAACTCGACAAAAAGCTTCCGCTCGTGCTCACGAGCACCCAGGTTGAAGAGCTACTCGCCGCGCCGTTTAAGATCGATAAGCACCGCGCGGCGCCAAAGTGGATGCCGCTGCGTGATGCGGCCATCATGGAATTTTTTTACAGCAGCGGATTGCGTCTGAGCGAGTTGGCGGCGCTCAATGTTGCTGACGTCGATCTTTACACCGAATCAGTGCGCGTGTTGGGCAAAGGACGCAAGGAACGGCTTTGCCCAATCGGTGCGCCCGCACTGGAAGCGATCTCGCGCTATCGCGCAGCGGCGAACGTTCATATCGGCCCGCTGTTCATCAACAAAGCGCGCAAGCGGATTTCACCCCGCTCGATTTGGTTGACTTTGAAGCGATACCTCCGGCACACCTCGATTCCGATCTCAATCAGCCCGCATAAACTGCGGCACAGTTTCGCCACCCACATGCTCGACCGCGGCGCCGACTTGCGCAGCGTCCAAGCCTTGCTCGGCCACGCCAGCCTTTCGACCACACAAATCTACACGCATGTTACAGTTGACCGGCTGAAGAAAGCCTACGCCGCCGCGCACCCACGGGCATAGTGGCGATATAGTGGCCGCCCGTCTCAGCGGCTGGGCGGAAGCTTTGCCGCCGAGCACAGCGGCCTCTCAACGCTCAGCTCGCCGGCGCGATGGTTGGAACGGCTTCCGGCGTTTTGAACACGAGCTTTTCGTGTTCGGCAGAGACGTGAACGGTGTCGCCGGGTTTCACATTGCTCCTTAGAATTTCTTCGGCCAGCGGATCTTCGAGGTAACGCTCGACCGCGCGACGCATTGGGCGCGCCCCATACATCGGGTCGTATCCCTTCTCAATGAGGAATTCCTTCGCTTTATCGTCGAGCACAATGTGGACCTCCTTCGCCCGAACGCGCTCCAGCACTTTGTCGACCTCAAGATCGACGATCTTCATCAGGTCGGGCTTGCTCAGCTGATGGAAAACAATGATGTCATCGAGCCGGTTGATGAACTCCGGCTTGAAGGTCTTCTTGGCCTCCTCGAGCAAGCGGTCGCGCATCGCGTCGTATTCGTGCTCTCCGATCGGCTTCGTGGCAGCGAAGCCCATTGTCGTCTGCCGGCGCAGCGTCTCAGCGCCGACGTTCGACGTCATGATGATGATCGTGTTACGGAAATCGATCTTCCGGCCTAACGAATCGGTAATCTTGCCATCCTCGAGAATTTGCAGGAGCAAATGCATCACGTCGGGATGCGCCTTCTCGATTTCATCGAAGAGCACGACTGCGTATGGCCTGCGCCGGACCGCTTCCGAGAGCTGACCGCCCTCCTCATACCCGACATAGCCGGGCGGTGAACCGATTAACCGCGAAGCGGTGAATTTTTCCATGTACTCCGACATGTCGATCTGAATGAGCGCGTCACGATCGCCGAACATGAACTCGGCCAACTTCTGAGCGAGGAACGTTTTCCCTACGCCAGTCGGGCCGAGGAAAATGAACGAGCCAATTGGCCGCCGCGGGTCCTTGAGATCGGCGCGGCTCCGGCGCAGCGCCTTGGAAATCGCGATCACGGCTTCGTCCTGCCCAATCACCTTGCCTTTGAGCTCCTCTTCCATGCGGAGAAGTTTTTCGGTCTCTTTTTGCTCCATCCGCTGCAGCGGCACGCCGGTCACGCGCGAGATGATGTGCATCATGTCATCGCCGGTTACGAGCACCTCTTTTTCTTCCCGTTCCTCGCGCCACTTGGTCAAAATTGCGTCGAGCTTCTCCTTCGTTTGCTTCTCCTTGTCACGGAGCGCGGCGGCTTTTTCAAAGTCCTGCGCTTTGATGGCCGCTTCTTTTTCGAGCCGAATCTGCTCGATCTCCTTCTCGATGTTTTTGACGTCGGGCGGACGGGTCATGGCCGCGATCCGTGCGC
Organism: Chthoniobacterales bacterium; assembly: GCA_035639455.1. Taxonomy (GTDB): domain Bacteria; phylum Verrucomicrobiota; class Verrucomicrobiia; order Chthoniobacterales; family UBA10450; genus AV17. Next base: position 7,567 of record DASQXY010000292.1, read on the forward strand.
GTGCGCCGGCTTCGTCCATTACGTCGATGGCTTTGTCCGGCAGGAATCTACCGGTGATGTAACGCTCGGAAAACTTAACCGCCGTCTCCAGTGCTTCGTCGGTGAGCTTGGCTTTATGGTGCGCTTCGTATTTCGGCCGCAAACCCTTCAAGATTTCGATCGCCTCGTCGATGGTCGGCGCATCGACCTTCACCGTCTGGAATCGACGCTCCAAGGCGGCGTCTTTCTCGATGTATTTGCGATACTCGTTCATCGTCGTCGCGCCGACGCATTGCAGCTCACCGCGACTCAGTGCGGGCTTGATGATGTTGGAAGCGTCCATCGCGCCCTCGGCTGAGCCGGCTCCGACAATGGTGTGCAACTCGTCAATGAAAAGGATGACAGTTTTCGAACGACGGATT